>NZ_JBNGOZ010000011.1:0-63283 GCF_050589825.1 Carboxylicivirga longa
TTTTGTTATACTTTTAAGATAGTAATAATTATCTAGATATCAAAGATATAAGTCAACTTATGAATATCCCTAAATAATAGGGATCTGCCGACTCTCAGTAACGGAGAGTATAGCGTCTTTTTACAGCCTTGCGCGATATGTTATGCGTGCTTTGATAGGGGTTACCCTCGATGAGTAACAAGCAATTGTATTCACTGTTTTTAATCTTGCGGCATTGAGCGAATAAGCGGTTTTTAATGATTGATAATGTAAAGTCATCTTTGGTTTTGCGTTGAATCAAAAGATGTTCACCGATCAGGTAGTCGCCCTTTGATAGCGTTTGTAATTTCAACAAACGCCCCGAGTTCTTTTAGTATTTCTAGTATGCCCGATGGAACTTCCCTGTGATCGTTAATAATATGCGGACTCGAGTGTTATGTCATTTAACGGCTTTTGAATAAGTTAACGAAATAGATAGAAAGAGTGAAGAGCGAGTAGAGCTTATTTTTGGCAAGACCGTATTAGACGTATATTAATTGGATCTTCAGTGAGAAAAAATTTTGATTGCTTAAAAGATTTCAGTGGTCGAACTTGAATTTTAACCTTATGCTTTCATGAATGGCATTGTTAATCAATAGATACTGAATAAAGAAACTTAATAATTGGAAGAGTATTTTATTCATTGATAACAGATTTTACAAACTGTGATTTGTTAGTTAGAGAATCAGTGGTAAATATTGGGGTTTTAAGCTGTTCTTGCTCTTTTTAAAGCAAAAAGGTACAGTAAAAGCTTTATTTCGCATTATCTTAACGAGATGATCTTAGATAGCTTCATTATGAAAAATGGTAAATGGACAATTGATTGTATTAAGGAGGAAGCATTAAAGTATACTTCTAGAAAAGAATTTGCAATAAGTTCTTGTGGAGCCTATAATGCAGCTAGACGACTTGGAATTATAGATCAAGTTTGCTGTCATATGGACGAAAAGATTAAAAAAAGGGGGTATTGGACCAAAGAGCGCATTTTGAAAGTAGCCTTAAAGTACTCTTCAAAAAAAACGTTTGAAAAAGAGTCAAGTGGAGCTTATAATGCAGCAAGAAGATATGGAATATTACAAGAGGTAACTGATCATATGCATAAGAAAAGAATGCCAAATAACTATTGGACTCCTCAGCGAATACAAGAGGAAGCTAGAAGATATACCTGTAAAAAAGATTTTAGGGAAAAATCACCTAAAGCCTCACGTTATGCAAATGAGTTAGGTATTATGGATACAGTTTCTACTCATTTTATTGAAAGCAGGAAACCTAATGGGTATTGGACTCCTCAGCGAATACAAGAGGAAGCAAAAAATCATGAAACTCGATCCGAATTTGAAAAGGCACCCAATGGGGCATATGCTAAAGCAAGACAACTTGGAATTATAGATCAAGTTTGTAGTCATATGTTCATATCAAAAAACCTATCTAAGAGATGTATTTATGTGTGTATATTTCCAGATAAACATGCCTATATTGGTTTGACATGGAGCTTAAAGAGTAGGAATAAATTCAGACAAAGACAAGAAAGGGATGCCGTTACTATGTATCACGTTAAATCTGGCCTCGACTACCAAACACATCAACTTACAGATTTTGTTGATGTTAAGCAAGCTAAGAAGATAGAACAGTATTATATAGATCTATACGAATCTTATGGATGGAAAATGTTGAATCGAGCAAAGGCTGGTGCTCTTGGTTCATATCCTGCTAAATGGACTAAGCGAAATATACAATTAGAAGCATTAAAGTTTTCATCTAGAAGAAAATTTTTTCAAAACAGTAAGTCTGCATATAATCGAGCTTGTGAACTCGGTATTTTAGATGAAGTTTGTTCGCACATGAAAACCTTACGAAAACCAAATGGATATTGGTCTCTTGAGAAATTAAAATATATTGCTTTAAGGTTCAACTCGCGAACAGAGTTTTTAAAAACTGAAGCTTGTGCATATACCGCTGCACGAACACTGGGTGTTTTGGAAGAAATTACACGCCATATGGAATACATAAATAAACCTTTAGGCTATTGGTCTAAGATTACTATCAATGAAGTAGCAAAAAAATATTCTACAAGAACAATGTTTGCTAAAAATGCCAATGATGCGTATTGTGCTGCGAGAAGACAAGGGATTCTGGAAGAGGTATGTCAACATATGGATTATGTAATTAAGCCAAGAGGTTATTGGACTAAAGATAAAGTTATTGACGAAGCACTAAAATATAGAACACAAAAGGAATTTAGAGATAATAATAGAGGGGCTCATGAAGCAGCATATAGATTGGGTATTTTTGAGGAAGCAACTAAACATTTGAAAAAAAGAAAACCTTCTGGATATTGGAATAAACAGAACATTAAAAAGGAAGCAATGAAGTACCATTCTAAGCGAGAGTTTCAAACATCCAATAAAAGTGCTTATAATGCTGCAGTTCGACAATCGTTTCTTAATGAGTTGTATATACTTCTGGGGTGGTAATATTCTCACATTATCTTGTGCTTTTTGATCGGGCTATTAGCTTGTATGTAAGCAAATTAACATCCGTTTAGAAGCGATAAATTTCTTTGCGAAAGAAGTAGGATATTGCTTAAATCTAAAGTGTTTTGTCAGTCAGTTGGTAAGTAGAGTGCATCTTAAAATTGATCAAGAAAATTATGCTATAAACTTTAAGTGTGTCATTTTTTTGATGTTGTTATTTTGTGTTGAAGCATTGGCAGAGTCATCTGTTGATATTATTCCCGACCCGTTTCCTTGAAGGAGCAGCCCTGCACTTTAGAGATTACTTCAAACACAAGTATTCATTTTGATTCCCATGAGGATGAAGTAAAAGAAGCAGCTGACTTTTTTACTCCATTCATCCGTGTCGTTTCTGGTTAGGAATTGCATTTTAATGAATCAGGTGAGTCATATATCAGTCTTGAACTAGAAAAATCGAGCCTGATTGGTGACGGATTGTCTGTTATAAGTTAAGCCCGAATATGCAGTAATAACTGCTAATTCGAGAGCAGAATTGCTGTATGGTATTCAGTCGCTTCTGCGCTGCAGCCGGCTGCACGTACTAATGCTAAACTAGTTGCGACGAGTGCATTAGCGTGGTTGCCGTATCTTCCCTGTCGTGCGTAAAAATAATAGGAATGTGCCACGCTGTACAAACCGCCAGTAAGGCACCTTTAATGGCGGATCGTTTTATATTATGAGCTGTTTGATAGGGGTTGCCTTCGATGATCAGCAGCGGGTGATATTGGCTTTGTGCTATTTTGAGGCACTGGGTAAACAAGCGACCCCCAATTATTGAAACAACAAAATCATTCTTAGTTTTTCGCTCCACAAGAAAGTGTTTTGCGACCAGGTAATCGCCTTTGCGAAGACTTTTAATTTCTACAGTAGCTCCTGCCTCCTTCAATAAATCGGGTACGCCTGAGGGTAGCTCGCGATGATCAATGATAATTAGCGGTTCATTTGTCGGATTCATAATATCTGCAATAAGCGCGTTTTGAGTTGGTTTGTTCAAGTTAGGCATTTTTATTTGCTCATGTTTTCTCTTAAAAATGACATATATGTGTCATTGCCTTGGTAGGTACTCCGCATATATCTTTGTAAAAAAAGCTTAAGAGGTACCCAATAGCTTAATTGAAAGTAAGGTGTTTAATTTAAATAGGATGATCATGAAAACGATATGTGGATTTGCAGCAATGATAATGATGGTTTGGACAGTAAATAGCCAGAATTCTCCTGTGCCAGTTTTTAAAGGAAACCATGCTGGACAAAGTATTTACGCGTTTATTAACGACTATATTGCGGCCAACGAGTTGTATTTCGATGAGGTAAGTGTGGTTGGTGTTTCCTTTGTTGTAGGAAATCAGGGGCAGGTGAAGTCGATTAAGTTATTGGATGAGGTGGATAAAGAAAAAGAACGCTTAGTGAAGCGTCTTATCTCGGCTACGTCCGGTTATTGGGAACAAGCTTATGGCCCTGATGGAAGAACCGATTTTACCTTCGATATGTCCCTTCGTATCATGCCTCCCGAAAATAATATGCAGTATGCAATCTATCAATTTAAAAGGGGCATTCGATTTTTGAATAACAAAGAGTTTGATAAGGCTAAAAAGTGCTTTGATCGAAGCGAGAGCATCCTGGCTGACCATCCCGGTGTTAACTATGTTCAAATTATTACTGATTACCAGAATGGGCATCAGGATAAGGCCTTGGCCCGATACGTGAAGCTTCAAAAACAGGATCGCTTCCTGGTGAGTTCATTGCAGGGTATGGGTGAACAATATGCTGATTTGACAGAGTAGATGTTTTGTTTTTTAAACAAATATCAGGGTAATCGCGTTAGTTTAGGGCTGACAGAAAATGCATTTAACAGCTTCATCCTTTCCTTGTTACGCGATACTCATTGTTTAAAGAGAGGAGGGGTGCCGATAGGCGGGGAGGTTTAATAATGTTAAGATGTGTTTGCTATTAGTATGAGCTTAATGAGAGGATATTTTATAAATCAATACAACCCTATGAAACGAGTCATGAGTGAACCTTGCTTTCACGGAAGGGTGTTCATTCCTGGCGAGTTCCATGTGACCAATGAAAACAAAAATCAAACACATGAAAAAAATCGTTTTAGCAGCCATGATTCTTCTGGCTACAATAGCCACCCATGCCCAATCGGAAGGGATGATTGGCGAAATCCGGATGTTTGCTGGTAATTTTGCCCCGCGTGGCTGGGCTTTGTGTGATGGTCAGTTATTATCCATTGCTCAAAATTCAGCCTTGTTTTCAATTTTAGGAACAACCTATGGCGGTGATGGACGCACCACCTTTGCCTTACCCGATTTAAGAGGACGCGTTCCTGTTCATGCCGGCAGTGGCCCGGGTTTATCGCCTTATGCCTTAGGGCAAAAAGGAGGTGCCGAAACAACCACCCTAAGTGTAGGTAACCTGCCTGCACACAGCCACAATGCAAGTGTTGTCAATAAGGTTAACAATGATGAAGCTACTTCGGATGATCCCAGTGGTAAGTATCCGGCCGTATCGGGTGAAAACATGTACCATGAGCTGAGCAATGCCGAGAGTGCAGTATCGACGGTGATGGTAGAAAACACCGGCGAAGGGCAGGCTTTTGATCAGCGTCAGCCTTATGCCACTATTAATTACATTATCTGTCTTCAGGGGATTTATCCATCGCGTAACTAGAAAAGATGCATCGATCTATTTTAATATTATTAGTGGGGATGCTGGTTTTTAATCTCAAAGCTCAGCACACCTTGAAAAAGGGCGACATCGCTTTTGTCGCGATCAATAGTGATGAATCCGATGATGTGTTCTCATTTCTTCTGCTGGCGGATGTAATGGCCGGAACAGAAATCCATTTCACAGATAATGGATGGACGGCAGCCGGAAGTTTTAATACTATTTATCCTGAAAGCCATTTCACCTGGCAGGCAACAGCTGATCTTAAGGCCGGTACCCTTGTGCATGTTACTACCTATAATGGCAATGCTGTGGCTACGGCTTCGCAAGGGAGTGTTACCGGTGAAAAGATGACGGTATCGGTGGCAGGTGATCAAATACTGGCGTATCAGGGCGACAAGCTGAACCCTGTTTTTATAGCTGCCATTAGTTTTAATCAGAATAAACCAACTGAACCGGCGTCAAATTTTGACGGTGATTCTTTTAGTAACTCAACAACTGCTCTACCAACAGGTTTAGATATAGGACAATCAGCAGTTCATGTTTACCATCCTGATAATTTTTCAGAGCAGGATAATGCCCGTTTTAATTGCAGTGTTACGGCCGGTACTAAAGCTGAATTATTGCAGGCGCTATGTGATAAAAATAATTGGACAACAGACAATGAAACGCCTTTTCAGGTGGATCCGTTCCCATGTAATTTTGAGGTTAGCCTTCCCACAGCTATTGGATCAGAAGAAGTGGATGGCGATGATTTTCGCATTTTTGTAAAAGAGCGTCATGTGGTTATTAGCCTGGCTAATTCTGAAGCTTCAGAGTTGAAACTTTTCAATGCCGGTGGGGTAATGGTCAAAAGTTTAAGAAAACCACAGGGAGTAAGAGAAGCGGAAATGGCAACCGATAACTTACCAAAGGGCTTATATATCTTAACACTAAGCATTGATCAGCAGATGGTAAGCCGAAAAGTGATTCTTTAAAATAGCTGAAAAATAATGGTAAGAGAAAGCGGTTACATCACTATTTGATGTAGCCGCTTTTTTCACTTATTTTGTTCCTGTTGCCCCGATGGTCTATGAGCCTAAACTTCAAAACTATGAATAAAAGCATCGAACAATTATCGCTTCAGAATTTATATAACCGTAAACGGACCGACCGAGACATTTTTCAGGAACTCATGTCGTTTAAGGTACGCGAGGTCTTGCTTATTGCTAATCATTACGATGCCTATAGTATTGTGCGCGAAGGACGTTTTTTCGATAAGATATTTGGTGAGTATCTGCAGCTGAATCTGTTTACCGCCCCACGTATAACCAGTGTGGCCACCTGCAGCGAGGCCGAAGAGCTGATGCAGGAACGCGATTTTGAGATGATCATCCTTATGGCAGGGCTCGATAAGCAATTGCCCCAACAAATGAGTGCCCGCCTTAAGCAAATCAACCCTGAAGTACCCATCTTATTGATGGTGAATAATAATGCCGATCTGAAGTTTTTCGACGAAGCCAGTGATAACCACGAGTATATCGAGCGTGTCTTTGTATGGAATGGCGATTCGCGCGTGTTTTTGGCCATGATAAAGTATGTGGAGGACAAAATGAATGTGCAGAACGATGTGGAGGTGGGCGATGTGCGCGTTATCCTGCTGGTGGAAGACTCGCAAAAGTACTATACACGTTACCTACCCTTGCTCTATTCCATAATTATGCGGCAAACACAAGCCATACTGGAAGAAGAATCCAGCGATCAGCTGCATAAGATTATGAAGATGCGCGTGCGACCCAAAATTTTGTTGGTGAGCACCTATGAGGAAGCCGTTGAGGTGGTGGATAAATATCTGGATAATCTGATTTGTGTTATTTCCGATGTGAAATATGCGCGCGGTGGTAAGGAGGATGAGGATGCCGGTGTTGAGCTAATTAAGTATGTAAAGTCAAAGACCATTATACCCACGCTTTTACAGTCGTCTGATCCGGCCAATGCAGCGCGCGCTGAGGTTGTCAACTCTGATTTTATCGATAAGAATTCCGATAGCCTGAGTCTCGATATCTATAATTTCATTCATCGCAAGCTGGGCTTTGGCGATTTCGTATTTAAGAACACTCGGGGTGCCAAAGTGGCGGTGGCTCGTAATATGAAGGAGTTTGTGGCTTGCATCGAAGAGGTAACGCCCGAATCATTGCTGTATCATGCCCGCCGAAACGGTATCTCTACCTGGTTGATGGCGCGCGGAGAAATCACCATTGCCAAGCGCCTGCGTCCCTATCGCATCGAAGATTTTGAGAGTTCCACCAAATTGCGACAAGCTATTTTGGATGTGTTTGAAGATGTGCGTCTGAAACGTTTGCGTGGTAAAGTGGTGATGTTTGACAAAGCCATGGTAAAGAGCTGTCGTTACATCGTCCGCATTGGCGAGGGATCCTTCGGGGGTAAAGGGCGGGGTGTAGCCTTTCTGAGTAATTTTATTGAGAACATCAATTTCGATCAAATCATCGATGACATCAACATACGCATACCGGCAACCACCATTATTGGTGCCGGAGAGTTCACCCACTTTATCGAGAAGAATAACCTTTATAACCTGGCTTTTGTAGAAAAGAATTATGACGAGATTAAACAGCTGTTTCTGAAGGCTGAGCTGAGCGATGAGGTAAATGAAAAGCTGATGCAGTATGTTGAGGTGATGGATCAGCCACTTGCTATCCGTTCGTCGGGTCTGTTTGAAGACAGTTTGTTACAGCCCTTTGCCGGTGTGTATGCCACCTATATGGTACCCAATAACCATCCGGATATTCAGGAGCGCTTTCGTCAATTGTGTACGGCTGTTAAGCTGGTATATGCCTCCATGTTCAGCGATCCGGCCAAGGCCTATTTCGATGCCGTTAACTATAAGATTGAAGAAGAAAAAATGGCCGTCATCATACAAGAGGTGGTAGGCGGTAAAGTGGGCGATCGCTTTTATCCCAACATAAGTGGTGTGGCACAGTCCTACAATTACTACCCTTTCTCTTACATGAAGCCTGAAGATGGCTTTGCTGTGCTGGCAGTGGGACTGGGTAAGTATGTGGTGGGGGGCGAAAAGGCCTATCGTTTCTGCCCCAAGCATCCGAAACTGGAGCTTAACTCGCTGCAGGATCAAATAAAAGATTCGCAGGCTTATTTCTACGCGCTTGATCTGGAGAAAGATGATTTTTGCCTTGAAAAGGGAGGGGAGGATGCCGCCATTGTTAAGCTCAATATCAAGGAAGCGGAGGAGGATGGGAATCTGAAACATTGTGCATCGGTGTATGATTATAACTACGATCGCCTCACTAACGACTTTACCAAGCGGGGGCCTCGTGTGGTTAATTTTGCCAATATTCTTAAGTATGATTGCATGCCGTTGTCCTCGACCCTGAATATGCTTCTGCGCTTTTTTAAAGAAGCCATGGGGGCACCTGTGGAAATTGAGTTCGCAGTGGATTTGGAGCCGGGAAGAAGAGGTTTGCCCACCCTTTATCTTCTTCAGATTAAACCTCTCATCAGGGTAGAAAACAATGTTAGTATCGACTTTGATAGTGTTGATCGCGACAAGGTGGTGTTGCAATCTGTCAAAGGAATGGGCAACGGACGCCTGCATCATATAAAAGATGTGGTGTATATGAATATTGATGTGTTCGACCGCACGCAAACGGCCGAGATGGGCGCCGAGATGGCCAAAATAAACAAGTACTTTGAGGAGCAGGATAAGGAGTATATTCTGATTGGTCCGGGTCGATGGGGTACGCGCGACCGCTTTACCGGTATTCCGGTTTTCTGGTCGCAAATATCGCATGCTCGTGTGATTGTGGAGATGGGCTTGCCCAATTTCCCACTCGACGCCTCTCTGGGCTCTCATTTCTTTCACAATGTTACCTCCATGAATGTGGGCTATTTCAGCGTGCACCACAACAGTGACGAGCAGTTTGTAAATATGGAGGAGCTAAAAAAGCAGAAGCTGATAAGGGAGACACAATACTTCCGGCATGTTGAGTTTCAGCAGCCCCTCACAATACTCATGGATGGTAAGCAACAAAAGGCCGCCATTGTGAGCAACGACGAATAATTGACAGGCGTCCCCTAAAGGATAAGTCTAACCTTCTAGCCTAAGGGCTATTTATAAAAACGGACGAAAGCATCTGAAACTATTGAAAAACTAAATTTCAATTTATATCTTGATGGTTATCATGTAATTAAATAGTGATGTAAATTGAAGTTTTATGAAAGATACAGGAGATTTTGTTTATCCCCCACAGGATGTGGTCGACCAGGCTATTGTTCAGTCTTACGACGATTTGTACAAAGCATCTATTGATAATCCCGAACAGTTTTGGGCCAGAGAGGCCGGGCGGCTGGAGTGGTATAAACCCTGGGACAAGGTGCTGGATGATGCTAATCACCCCTTCTACAAGTGGTTTGTGGGTGGGAAGACGAATATTATTCACAATGCCATTGACCGGCATTTAAAAACCGCTACCCGCAATAAGTTGGCGCTGATTTGGGAGGGTGAGCCCGGTGATGTTAAGACCTACTCTTACCACGCCCTTAACCGTGAAGTAGCTGAGTTCGCCAATATATTAAAGGCCATGGGCGTCCACAAGGGCGATATTGTTACCATTTACATGCCTCAAATACCGGAGCAGATATTTGCCATGCTGGCCTGTGCCAAGATAGGGGCAGCACACAGCGTCGTTTATGGCGGCTTTAGTCATGAATCATTGGCCGATCGTATCAATGCAGCCAATAGCCGGGTGGTTATTACGGCCGATGGGGGTTTCAGACGGGGTAAGGCCACGCGCCTGAAAGACATTGTTAACAAAGCTATGGAACTATCGCCCACCATGGAGGTGTGCATCACCGTAAAGCGAACGGGCGAGGAGGTTTATATGGAGAATGACCGTGATTATTGGTACCACGATTTAAAGGCATTGCCCATCGCCAGCCATAAATGCGAAACAGCTCCCATGGATGCCGAAGATATGCTGTTCCTGCTTTACACATCGGGATCAACGGGTAAACCCAAAGGGCTTGTTCACACCCATGGTGGTTATAGTGTTTATACCTCGGCCACCCATCGTATGGTGTTTGATATCAAACCCGAAGACCGCTGGTGGTGCGCTGCTGACCCCGGATGGATCACCGGGCATAGCTACATGGTTTACGGTCCCCTGATTAATGGTTCCACTATTTTCATGTACGAAGGAGCGCCCAATCATCCCTATCCTGATCGCTGGTGGCGCATGATTGATAAATATGGCATCACTGTGTTATATACCTCACCAACTGCCATACGTGGTTTAATGCGTTATGGCGAATCATGGGTGAACCGACATGATATTAGTTCCCTGCGTTTACTGGGTTCCGTTGGCGAACCCATTAATCCGGAGGCCTGGCGTTGGTATCACGAGGTGGTGGGTAACAATAAATGTCCCATTATGGATACCTGGTGGCAAACCGAAACCGGTGGTTTTGTCATTACCCCTTTACCCATTACCCCGCTTAAGCCGGGTTCGGCCACCAAGCCATTCTTTGGGCATCAGGTGGCGGTGGTGGACGAAGCGGGCGATGAAGTAGCCCCTAACGAAGTGGGGGCTCTGGTGATAAAAACACCCTGGCCGGGTATGGCACGCACTATTATGGGTGACGATGCCCGTTATGAGGAAACCTACTGGGCGAAATTTAAAGAACAAAAATATTATCATGCTGGCGATTCAGCCCGTAAAGATGAGGATGGATACTTTTGGATTATTGGTCGCAGCGATGACGTGATTAAGGTGAGTGGTTATCGTTTGGGAACCGCCGAGATTGAAAGTGCAGCGGTGAGCCATCAGGCAGTGGCTGAGGCGGCTGCCATTTCTTTGCCCCATGAGTTGAAGGGCAGTGGTATTCATCTGTATGTGATTTTGAAGGAGGGAGTAGGTGCAACGCGCGAGTTGGCTAAAGATGTGTTAGAGCATGTGGCCAAGGTAATGGGCCCCATCGCCCGACCCGAAGAGGTGGTTTTTGTCGATAGCCTGCCCAAGACCAGAAGTGGTAAAATAATGCGACGCGTGTTAAAGGCCCGCGCACTGGGCGAGGATGAAGGAGATTTGAGTACCCTGGATGATTAAGCCAAAACAAAAGGCAAGCCGAAGAAGCTTGCCTTTGTTTTTACTATTGGCTAAAAGCGCGTGGCTGTCAGCTTTATTATCCTTGATAAGTTGAGAAACCGTTTGTCGCCATTTTACGATCCACCTTCTTAACCAGGCCTTGTAATACTTTACCAGGACCTACTTCGGTAAATGAAGTCACACCATCGGCAATCATATTTTGTACAGTCTGAGTCCAGCGTACCGGAGCCGTCAGCTGGGCCACCAGATTTTCTTTGATGGTGGCCGGGTCGGTCACTGCCTGGGCATTCACATTCTGATAAACAGGGCACACGGGAGCACTGAACTCAGTGGCTTCGATGGCTGCTGCCAACTCGGCACGTGCAGGCTCCATCAGAGGAGAGTGGAAAGCACCGCCCACAGGTAATTTAATGGCACGCTTGGCACCTTTCTCCGTGAGGGCTTCGCAGGCCTTGTCAATACCGGCAATGGATCCGGAAATAACCAATTGGCCGGGGCAGTTGTAGTTGGCTGCCACCACCACTTCTTCAATGCTGTTGCACACTTCTTCCACCACTGCATCTTCAAGACCAACGATAGCCGCCATCGTTGAAGGCTCAATTTCGCAGGCTTTCTGCATGGCTTGGGCACGCTGTGATACCAGCTTCAGACCGTCTTCAAAATTCATGGCACCGGCAGCTACTAAGGCAGAAAACTCACCCAAGGAATGACCGGCAGTCATTTCTGGTTTGAAATCATCGCCCAATGTTTTGGCCAGAATAACCGAGTGTAAGAAGATGGCAGGCTGTGTTACTTTAGTTTGTTTCAGGTCTTCGTCGGTACCTTCAAACATAAGGTCGGTAATGCGAAATCCTAAAATTTCATTTGCCTTTTCAAATAGTTCCTTTGCCAGCGGTGAGTTTTCGTATAAGTCTTTACCCATCCCAACGTATTGGGCTCCCTGGCCCGGAAATACAAATGCTTTCATATCTGTTTTTTTAAGAAGGCAGGTCACAAATGTTGTTAAGAACGTTAATTGTTTGTTGTTTATGTGACCTGCGTAATAATTTAAAATTTTAATGATTCCCCTCCCGGTATTAGGTGCCTTTTGTTGCAAACAACAAAGGCTCACGGTTGACGAGAGCCATTAATTTGTTAAATTTATCAGGGCAAAGATAAAGCATAAATTACCGATACTCCTAATTTTGACCTTGCTTTTAGGTATTCGACTATTCGTTGGCTAAGTTCCAAAGTGTCAGAAAGCTTGTTTTTACAATGGCTTCAAATTTTTGCCAGTCAATGCGCTCAACGTGGTCACTGGGTTGATGGTAAGATTCGTGCCCTCCGGTGTGAAACCACATGATGGGAATGCCTTCTTTGGCAAAAGGAGCGTTGTCGCTTCCGCTGGTGGGATTATCCCATGCACTGTAATTTATTTTCAGCCCTAAGTCGTAGTCTTTATTATAATGTTTGCAAAGTGTCTCGGCCTGTTGCCAAGTCTTCGTGTAAAGCAAGGATACTGATGAATCGGGTTTCTCATAATCATAACTACGACCAATCATGTCGTAATTGTGGTAGTATTTTACCTTAGCCATGTGCGGGTAGGTGTTAACAAAGTAGCGCGATCCCAATAGGCCTCGCTCTTCTGCAGTCCAGTTGGCAAAGATGACGGTTCGTTTGGGCTGAACGCCTGTTGCCATAAATGCCCGGGCAATGGCTACTACACCAATAGCACCCGAGCCATTATCGTCGGCTCCGTTCCATATATAACCGTTGTAGTGTCCCAGGTGGTCGTAATGGGCGCCTACCACTATCACCTCCTCAGGCTTCTCAGATCCTTTGATCATGGCCAGTACGTTGCGGCATTTTTTTGCCTCAACATTGGCTGTTGTGTTCAGTTTTGCCATGCCAAAGGACAAAGTGGGCGCCTGCTTTGTAGATAAGTTTTGTAATTCGTTATGGTAGTGAGTCAGGGCATCATCAAAATTTGGAATAAGCTGCTGCATAATGCGTTTTGATACCTTGTAAACAACGGGGCTCTTTTGGGTTTCATTAGGAAGATAGAGGTTTTTTTGGTAAATGCCCGATGAACGTTTGCTCAGTGTTTTCTCCGCGGCTGCTTCAATAAAAGGTTCTTTAGCGGTGATTATTCCTGCATCAGAAGCCTGAGGATCGTATTCGAGGACGGCAATCACACCGGCGCTTTCAAGGGTGGTGTGCTTAACTTGTTGCCATTCTTGTGCGTTTTTTGTATTTAGAAGTTTATCCAAAGCGCTTCCTTCCTTGACTTCCGGGAGGCCGGCCAATCGAATTAATATTTTATTCCTGCTTTTTTTGGTATTAATTTCTTTCAGTGATGCAGAATGAATTCCATACCCGCCCCAAATTAATTCGGCTTCCTGGGTGTGAGACTGTGCTACTCTTTCTGCCACAAGATCAGTCGCGGAGGTATAAGTAATGCTTTGGATGCCGTTGGTAAGAGTGATAGAGGCCGCTTTGGGAGGGTGGGCAATAAGTAGGGGAACTTCCTGAAAATACTGTGTATTGTCAAAAGGAGACAGCCCGTATGTTTGATACAGGGAGGCAAGGTAATCGGCCGCCATATAGGCTC
The DNA here is from genome assembly GCF_050589825.1 of Carboxylicivirga longa. Taxonomy (NCBI): domain Bacteria; kingdom Pseudomonadati; phylum Bacteroidota; class Bacteroidia; order Marinilabiliales; family Marinilabiliaceae; genus Carboxylicivirga; species Carboxylicivirga longa. The sequence goes on from NZ_JBNGOZ010000011.1 coordinate 13,914, forward strand.
CTTCTGTTGTGGCTTCGCGTCCTTGAAACCAGTCAGAGGACAGAAAGGAGAGCTGTGCCTCTAGTGTATTACGGTTGATGGTTTTTAAGGCTTTATCAAGATCGTCTTGTGCGCTTATGCTCTGTGTAAATGTGAGGGTGATGAGCACGGATGCTATAAATGTTTTAATCATGGTTGCATTGTTTTTTTATACTTGCGAAATTACAGCATTCAAATAAATTGTCAGGTACCTTCTTGTTGTTAATGGCGGAATCATGTTCAAGTCCTTGGATGTACCTACTAACAAATTGTTTACTAGTGAGAAAAAAAGAGTAAAATATGAAAAAAATAAATATTGCATTGCTCTTTTTCCATTGAAAATTAGTACTTTTGCAGCGCTTTTTTGTCTAAAGTTGTCAAAAAGGCTGAATATCAGTGGGGTTTTGTAGGGAATTAGTGTATCTTTGCACCCCGTTTAGAGTAAAAATTGTTTAATACAATATATTTAAATTTTATGCCAACAATTCATCAGTTAGTTAAAAAAGGACGAAACAAGCAGGTGGAGACAAGTAAATCACCAGCTTTGAACGCATGTCCTCAAAGACGAGGCGTGTGTGTGAGGGTGTATACTACTACACCAAAGAAGCCTAACTCAGCCATGAGAAAGGTAGCGAGGGTGCGTTTGACCAACGGAAAAGAGGTGAATGCCTACATTCCGGGTGAAGGACACAATTTGCAGGAGCACTCCATTGTATTAGTACGCGGTGGTCGTGTGAAAGACCTTCCGGGTGTGCGTTATCACTTAGTGCGTGGCGCATTGGATGCATCAGGAGTTGACGGACGTACGCAGCGTCGTTCGAAGTATGGTACTAAGCGACCAAAAGCTGCTAAGAAGTAATTAAAGACATTGTGAAGTGCGTTGTTTACTTGGTTAGTTAACTGGATGAGTAAATACCTGAGTATTGAAGCCCGCGAATTGACAGCCAAGAGATAACAAAGTAAACAAAAGAGAGATGAGAAAAAGTAAACCAAAAAAGAGGATCCTTCTACCGGATCCAAAGTTCAACGATCAAACGGTAACACAGTTTGTGAATAACATGATGTTGGACGGTAAAAAGTCAATCGCTTTCAAAATCTTTTACGATGCTATGGATCGTGTAGCTGAAAAAGCTGAGAAAGAAGGAAAGCCAGTATTGGAGTTTTTCAAAAAAGCACTTGAGAATATTACTCCTTCGGTGGAGGTAAAAAGCCGTCGTGTTGGTGGTGCAACTTTTCAGGTTCCAACTGAAATTCGTCCTGCCCGAAAAGTATCTATCGGCATGAAGCACTTGATTTTGTACGCTCGTAAGCGTAGCGGAAAATCAATGGCAGAAAAATTGTCTGCTGAAATTGTTGCTGCATATAATTTAGAAGGTGCTGCCTTCAAGAAGAAAGAAGACATGCATAAGATGGCGGAAGCCAACCGTGCTTTTGCTCACTTCAGATTTTAATCAAAATATTTAAGAAATTATTGTCATGGGAAAGGCAGATCTTAATAAAACCAGAAACATCGGTATCATGGCGCACATCGATGCCGGTAAAACAACGACTACTGAGCGTATCTTGTTTTACACCGGTATCACGCACAAAATTGGTGAGACGCACGATGGTTCTGCTACAATGGACTGGATGGAGCAAGAGCAGGAGCGTGGTATTACTATTACCTCAGCCGCTGTTACTACCAACTGGATCTACGAAGGTGTAGAAAACAAAATTAACATCATTGACACCCCCGGTCACGTTGACTTTACTGTTGAGGTAGAGCGTTCATTGCGTATTCTGGATGGTGCCGTTGCACTGTTTTGTGCGGTAGGTGGTGTTGAGCCCCAGTCAGAAACTGTTTGGCGTCAGGCCAACAAATATAATGTACCCCGTATCGGTTTCGTGAATAAAATGGACCGTTCAGGTGCCAACTTCTTCGAGGTGGTGCGTCAGGTGCGCGAAATGTTGGGTGCTAACCCGGTGCCAATGGTTATTCCTATTGGTGCTGAAGAAAGTTTCGAAGGGGTTGTAGACCTGATCGAAAACAAAGCCATCATCTGGACCGAAGATGATAAGCTGGGTTCTACTTTCGAATATATTGATATACCTGAGAACCTGAAAGACGAGGCCGAAGAGTGGCGTGGTAAGTTGGTGGAGGCTGTTGCTGAGCACGACGATGCCCTTATGGAGCGTTTCTTCGAGGACCCGGATTCAATTACGCGTGAAGAGCTGTTAGCTGTTATTCGTAAGGCTACCATCGCTCAGACTATTACGCCTATGTTCTGCGGTTCATCATTTAAGAACAAAGGAGTACAGCGTTTGTTGGACGCCGTAATTCAGTTCCTGCCATCGCCAAGTGATATTGGTACTATCGAGGGAATTAACCCAAAGACAGATGAGCCGGTTGTTTACAAGATGGATGAGGACGAGCCTTTATCAGCACTTGCCTTTAAAATCGCAACCGATCCTTTCGTAGGTCGTCTGTGTTTTATGCGTGTGTATTCAGGTAAGATTGATGCCGGTTCGTATGTGCTAAATACACGTACCAACAAAAAAGAGCGTATCTCACGTTTGTATCAGATGAAATCCAACAAGCAGTTGCCCCGCGAGGTGATTGGTGCTGGTGATATCTGTGCTGGTGTTGGTTTCAAAGATATTCGTACGGGTGATACATTGTGTGATGAGAAGCACCCAATCGTATTGGAGTCAATGGAATTCCCTGAGCCTGTAATCGGTGTTGCCGTTGAGCCATTGTCGCAAAAAGACATGGATAAATTAGGTACTGCACTGGGTAAATTGGCCGAAGAGGATCCAACTTTTAAAGTAGCTACTAACGAAGAAACAGGTCAGACTGTAATTTCTGGTATGGGTGAGCTTCACCTGGAAGTACTGATTGATCGTTTGAAGCGTGAGTTTAAAGTAGAGTGTAACCAGGGTCAGCCTCAGGTAACCTACAAAGAAACCATTACGCAAGAAGTTGAGCTGCGCGAAGTATTTAAGAAGCAGTCCGGTGGTCGCGGTAAGTTTGCCGATATTCAGTTCCGTATGGGTCCTGCTGAAGAAGGTAAAACAGGTCTTCAGTTCGAAAGTACTATCAAGGGTGGTAACATTCCAAAAGAATTCATCCCATCTATCGAGAAGGGTTTCAAAGAGGCCATGTTGAATGGTGTACTTTGTGGTAGCGAAGTAGAAGCCTTGAAAGTAGAAGTATTTGATGGTTCATTCCACGCTGTCGATTCAGACCAGTTGTCATTTGAGATTTGTGCCCGTCAGGGATTCAAATCAGCCTCTGCACAAGCTAAGCCTCAGTTATTGGAGCCTATCATGCGTGTAGAAGTGGTTACTCCTGAAGAGTACATGGGTGATATCATCGGTGACTTCAACAAGCGTCGTGGCCAGGTAGAAGGTATGGAATCAAAAGCTGGTGCCCGCGTGGTGAAGGCCAAGGTGCCATTGGCTGAGATGTTCGGTTATGTAACCTCGTTACGTACTATTTCATCGGGTCGCGCTACTTCATCAATGGAGTTCTTAGAGTACGCTGCAGTACCGCGTCAGATCGCCATTGAAGTAGTAAAAGAAGCAAAAGGAAAAGTAGAATTATTATAAGAATTAGTGTTCTCCACTATGAGTCAGAAAATCAGAATAAAACTTAAATCTTACGATCACAACTTGGTTGACAAATCAGCTGAGAAGATTGTAAAGACAGTTAAGAGCACTGGTGCAGTAGTTAGCGGTCCTATACCGCTTCCTACTCACAAGCGTATCTTCACTGTGTTGCGCTCCACATTTGTGAACAAGAAATCACGTGAGCAGTTTCAATTATCATCGTACAAGCGATTGATCGATATCTATAGCTCAACAGCTAAAACGATCGATGCTTTGATGAAGCTTGAATTGCCAAGTGGTGTAGAAGTAGAAATTAAAGTGTGATAATCTTAAATGTTTAAACAATGCCAGGACTAATTGGAAAAAAAATCGGAATGACATCCGTTTTCAGTGCCGATGGAAAAAATGTTCCATGCACTGTTATCGAAGCAGGCCCTTGCGTAGTGACACAGGTTAAAACTGTGGAAACTGATGGCTACGAGGCTGTACAGTTGGCGTTTGACGACAAGAAAGAGAAAAGCACAACGCAACCTGAGGCAGGCCACTTTAAAAAGGCCGGTGCCACACCAAAGCGTAAAGTTGTCGAGTTCCACGAATTCGAAAACGAATTGAAGCTAGGTGAAGAGGTTGATGTTAAGCTTTTCGAAGAAAACTCTTTTGTTGATATTACAGGTATCTCAAAAGGTAAAGGTTTTCAAGGTGTCGTAAAGCGTTACAACTTTAGAGGTGTGGGTGACGCTACCCACGGTCAGCATAACCGCTTACGCGCTCCTGGATCTATTGGTGCTGCATCCTACCCTGCAAGGGTTTTTAAAGGTATGCGCATGGCAGGTCGTACAGGTGGCGATAGGGTGAAAGTTGAAAACCTTAAAGTGATTAAAGTAATTCCTGAGAACAACCTTATTTTGGTTAAAGGTTCTGTTCCGGGAGCAAAAGGCTCATATCTAATTATTGAAAAGTAATGGAACTGAACGTATTAACAATTGAAGGAAAAGAAACCGGCAGAAAGGTAAATCTACCTGAAGCGGTGTTCGGAATTGAGCCCAGCGACCATGCCATTTACTTGGATGTAAAACAATACTTGGCCAATAATCGTCAAGGGACTCATAAGTCGAAAGAACGTGCTGAAATTACGGGTTCAACTCGTAAAATCAAAAAGCAAAAAGGTACTGGTACAGCTCGTGCCGGTAGCATCAAGTCTCCTGTGTTCGTTGGTGGTGGCCGTGCATTCGGTCCTCGTCCACGTAACTACCGTTTTAAGTTGAATAAAAAACTTAAGCAGTTAGCGCGTAAATCTGCATTAGCTTACAAGGCGCAGCAGCAAACGATTACAATTTTGGAAGATTTCAACTTTGAAGCCCCCAAAACAAAAGAGTATGCCGCTATGATTGCCAATCTGAAAATGAACGGTCAGCGTTCATTGTTAGTATTGAAAGAAGCTAATGATAACATCTACCGTTCAGCCCGCAACATTCAGCGTGCAGAGGTAGTAACATTATCTGATCTGAATACTTACGACATCATGAAGGCCAAAAACCTGGTGTTGGTTGAAAGTTCAGTAGAAGAATTCGGAAAACTGTTTAACGCATAAGGAGGCTCGTCATGAAAGTTATTATTAAACCGATTGTAACCGAAAAGATGACAGAACTGGGTGAGAAGTTGAACCGCTTCGCATTCGTCGTTGATAAGGGCGCTAATAAGCTTCAGATCAAAGACGCAGTGGAAGCGTTGTATAACGTAAGCGTAGAGTCTGTCAATACAATGGTATACGCGGGTAAGCAAAAGTCGCGTTACACAAAGAGTGGAGTTATTGTTGGTAGAACAAATTCCTTCAAAAAGGCGGTTGTTACGCTGGCAGAAGGTGATACTATTGATTTTTATAGCAATATCTGATAAAAATGGCAGTAAGAAAACTAAAGCCCACAACACCGGGGCAGAGACACAAAATTATTGGTGCGTTTGATACGATTACATCAGCGACACCAGAAAAGTCACTATTGAGGCCATTAAAGAAGTCCGGAGGTAGAAATAACTCTGGTAAAATGACCGTTAGAAATATCGGTGGTGGTCACAAGAGGAGATACAGGGTAATCGATTTTAAGCGTAATAAAGACGGTGTTAACGCAACAGTTGAGTCAATTCAGTACGATCCAAACCGGAGTGCTCGTATTGCTTTGCTAGCTTACGCTGATGGAGAAAAAAGGTACATTCTTGCACCTAATGGGTTGCAGGTAGGTCAGGCGATTGCATCAGGACCAGGGGTTGCTCCTGAGATTGGTAATAGCTTGCCTTTGAGCGAGATTCCTTTAGGTTCCATTATTCACAACATCGAATTGCGTCCGGGCCAGGGAGGTACAATGGCACGTAGTGCCGGTACGTTCGCACAATTGGCTGCTCGTGAAGGAAAATACGCGGTTGTTAAGTTGCCTTCAGGCGAAACAAGAATGGTATTGGTTACTTGTCGTGCTACCTTAGGGGCCGTAGGTAACTCAGACCACGCTCTTGAGCGTTCAGGAAAAGCTGGACGTAGCCGCTGGTTAGGTCGTCGTCCACGCGTACGTGGTGTGGCCATGAACCCAGTTGATCACCCAATGGGTGGTGGTGAAGGTCGTTCATCAGGAGGACACCCAAGATCTCGTACAGGGGTATTGGCGAAAGGTTATAAGACCCGTCATCCGAAGAAGGCTTCTAATCAATACATCATTGAAAGAAGAAAAAAATAACCGGTTAATTTAAACGAATTATGAGCAGATCATTAAAAAAAGGCCCATTTATCGACTTTAAACTGGAAAAGAAAGTTCTGGCACAGAACGAGTCAGGTAAGAAATCAGTGATAAAAACTTGGGCACGTGCGTCTATGATTTCTCCGGAATTTGTAGGACACACCATTGCTGTACACAACGGCAATAAGTTTATCCCGGTTTATGTTACTGAAAATATGGTAGGACACAAATTAGGCGAATTTGCCCCTACGCGTACTTATCGCGGTCATGGTGGTAACAAGAAAAGGTAATTTGCCTGCCAATATTTAAATTCTTTAAACAGTAAAAAATGGGTGCAAGAAAAAGAATAAGAGCTGAAAAAATAAAGGAAGCCAAGAAGACTGATTGCTTCGCAAAGCTTCGTAATGTACCGACTTCACCGCGGAAGATGCGCCTTGTTGCCGACATGATCCGAGGTAAAGAGGTGAACCTGGCTCTGGATATGCTGAAATTCTCATCGAAAGAAGCTTCCAGACGGGTTGAGAAACTGTTGCTTTCTGCTATCGCTAATTGGAAAGAAAAGAACGAAGGTGTTCGCATCGAAGACGCTAACCTTTATGTGAGTGAGATCGCGGTTGATTCCGGCCGTATCCTGAAACGCTTACGTCCGGCCCCACAGGGTCGTGCGCACCGTATCAGAAAGCGTTCTAACCACGTAACGTTGCGCGTTGCAAGCAAAGTAGTATCAAGTGAAACACAAGAAAACTAATAGCTAGATGGGACAAAAAGTTAATCCAATTAGTAACAGGTTAGGAATCATCAAAGGATGGGATTCTAACTGGTATGGAGGAAAGAACTATGGCGATAAGCTATTAGAAGACTCCAAAATCAGAAAGTACCTCAATGCACGTTTAGCTAAAGCCAGTATTTCTCGTATCATTATCGAGCGTACTTTGAAACTGGTAACCATTACCGTTTTCACTGCACGTCCCGGTATCATCATTGGTAAGGGAGGTTCTGAAGTAGATAAACTCAAAGAGGAGCTGAAGAAAATTACCGACAAAGAGGTGCAAATTAACATCTTTGAGGTAAAACGACCAGAGTTGGACGCTATTATCGTAGCGAAAAACATCGCTCGTCAGGTGGAAGGACGTATCGCATATCGTCGCGCCATTAAAATGGCTATCGCTTCTACCATGCGTATGGGTGCTGAAGGTATTAAAATTCAGATTTCCGGACGTTTGAACGGCGCAGAGATGGCCCGTAGCGAAATGTATAAAGAAGGCCGTACGCCTCTGCATACATTGCGTGCCAATATCGACTACGCACAAGAGGAGGCCCTTACAAAAATGGGTCTGATCGGTATCAAAGTTTGGATCTGTAAAGGTGAAATTTACGGCAAGCCCGATTTGTCACCTGCTTTCAACACCAAAGAAAAAGGTGGTGGAAACCGCGGAGGCGGTAGAGGTCCGAGAAGAAGAAATAATAAGAAGTAATTCTCCTTTCACACTAATTGATTAGGAACGATGTTACAACCAAAGAAAGTAAAATTTAGAAGAAGGCAGAAAGGCCGGATGAAGGGCGAAGCTCAACGTGGGCAAGAACTAGCATTCGGATCTTTCGGAATCAAAGCCTTACAGAGTAAATGGATTACAGGTCGTCAGATTGAAGCTGCCCGTGTTGCGGTGACCCGTTACATGCAGCGTCAGGGACAGATCTGGATTAGAATATTTCCAGACAAACCGATTACTAAGAAGCCAGCCGAAGTACGTATGGGTAAAGGTAAAGGTAGTCCGGAAGGATTTGTGGCCCCTGTTACTCCAGGACGCATCATTTTAGAATGCGAAGGAGTACCTTACGAAGTAGCCAAAGAAGCACTGCGCCTTGCCGCTCAGAAGCTTCCGGTAACTACGAAATTCGTTGTGAGAAGAGACTATGTTGAATCAACAAATGCTTAAGGACATGAAAGTAGAAGAAATCAAAGAATTAAGTGTTAGCGAAATCGCAGAGCGTATTGAAAACGAAACAGCTGCCCTGCAGCAGTTAGAGTTGAACCATGCGACATCGCCATTGGAAAACCCAATGCAGATAAGACATACTCGAAGAAACATTGCGCGCTTGAAGACCCTTTTGAGTCAAAAGCAACAAACTGAAAAATAATTTAGGAGATGGATAGAAATCTTAGAAAAGAGCGTACAGGTGTTGTGGCCAGTAACAAGATGGATAAGTCTATCGTTGTTGCGGTAGAGGTTCGCGAAAAGCACCCCATCTACGGTAAGTTCGTGAAAAAGACCAAAAAGTTTCACGCGCACGATGAAGACAACACATGCAATATTGGGGATACCGTGAAAATCATGGAAACACGCCCCTTGAGCAAGACGAAACGTTGGAGATTAGTTGAAATTCTAGAAAGAGCTAAGTAATCATGATACAACAAGAATCTAGACTTGCAGTTGCTGATAACAGTGGAGCCAAAGAAGTATTATGTATTCGTGTTCTGGGTGGAACGCGGAAACGTTATGCTGGAGTAGGCGATCGTATCGTGGTAACTGTAAAAAGCGCAACGCCGAGCGGGGAACTGAAAAAGGGAACCGTTACCAAGGCCGTAGTAGTGCGCACTAAAAAAGAAGTTAGACGTCAAGATGGTTCCTACATCCGCTTTGATGAAAATGCTTGCGTTCTGTTGAACCAGGCCGGAGAAATGAGAGGAACACGTATTTTTGGCCCCGTAGCACGTGAGGTGCGTGAAGGGTATATGAAGATCGTATCCTTGGCGCCTGAAGTACTTTAATCATCAAAGAGATTAGAACAATGGGTAAATTGCATATTAAAAAAGGCGACATCGTAATTGTAAATGCCGGTGTCAACAAAGGCCAGGAAGGCAAGGTACTGGAAGTATTCCCTGCTAAACAACGTGCCATTGTTGAAGGTGTTAACATGGTGAGCAAGCACACTAAGCCTAATGCTGAAAGTCCGCAAGGAGGTATAGTTAAGAAAGAAGCTCCTATTCACATTTCAAATCTGAATGTGAAAGATCCTTCAACCGGCAAGGCCACACGTATTGGTCGTAAGTTGAATGACGATGGTAAACTGGTTCGAATTGCAAAAAAATCAGGGGAGGAGATCAAGTAATGAGTTATACACCGAGTTTAAGAACACAGTATAAGGAAGAGATTGTACCGAGCCTGATGAAAGAATTTGGGTTCACCTCAATCATGCAGGTTCCTAAGTTAGAGAAGATCGTTATCAATCAGGGTCTGGGTTCGGCTACTGCCGACAAGAAAATGATCGAAAACGCACTAAAGGAACTGACGACGATCACCGGCCAAAAGGCTGTGGCTACTCTTTCGAAGAAAGATATTTCAAACTTTAAGCTTCGTAAGAAAATGCCTATCGGGGTACGTGTAACACTGCGTCGCGAGAACATGTATGAATTTTTGGAGCGTTTGATTCGTGTGGCTTTGCCCCGTATCCGCGACTTCAAAGGTATCAACAGCAAGCTCGACGGCCGTGGAAACTATACCTTAGGTATTGAAGAACAAATCATTTTTCCCGAAATAAATATCGACAATGTGTCTAAGATATTGGGTATGAATATTACCTTTGTGACCTCGGGAAAAACCGATGAGGAGGCTTTTGCGCTGTTAAAAGCGTTTGGCTTACCATTTAAAAACGTGAAAAAGAACTAGTTATATGGCAAAGGAATCAATGAAAGCCCGCGAGGTAAAAAGGGCTAAGCTGGTTGCCAAATACGCTGAAAAACGTGCCAGACTAAAAGAAGAAGGTGATTATGTAGCTTTACAAAAGTTGCCTAAGAACGCTTCACCAGTACGCATGCACAACCGTTGCAAGATAACCGGACGTCCGAAAGGTTATATGCGACAGTTTGGCCTTTCAAGGATTCAGTTCCGCGAAATGGCATCGGCTGGTTTAATACCTGGTGTTAAAAAAGCAAGTTGGTAAGAGTGTTAAATATTGTCCCGGTATTCTAGTAATGCCGGGATCAATTTAATCTTTATAAAATGACAGATCCAATAGCAGATTTCCTGACACGAATCAGGAACGCCATTATGGCGGGTCATAGGGTTGTTGAGGTTCCGGCTTCCAACCTTAAGAGAGAGATGACCAAAATTCTTTTCGAGAAAGGGTACATCTTGAATTACAAATTCATCGATGATGACAAGCAAGGCATCGTGAAGATCGCACTGAAGTACGATCCGCAAACGAAAACGCCCGCCATCAAAGCACTGAAGCGTGTTAGTACACCTGGTTTACGATCGTATGCCGGGTATCGTAGCTTACCACGTGTGCTGAACGGCCTGGGTGTAGCTATCGTGTCAACATCGCGCGGTGTAATGACAGATAAAGAAGCCCGAGTACAGAAGATTGGTGGTGAAGTATTGTGTTACGTTTATTAAAAAGGAAGAATTATGTCAAGAATTGGAAAAGCACCGATTAGCATACCTTCAGGAGTGAACGTAACGGTAAAAGACAATACCGTGACAGTGAAAGGCCCAAAAGGCGAATTGTCGCAAGCGATTCACCCTGAGATGGAAGTGAAAGTAGAGGATGGAGTACTTACTGTAATTCGTCCTAACGAAGAAAAAGAAATTCGTGCCCAACACGGATTGTACCGCTCGTTGATCAACAACATGGTGGTAGGAGTTTCAGAAGGTTACAAGCAACAACTCGAGTTGGTAGGTGTGGGTTACCGTGCCACTAACCAGGGTCAGTTACTGGAGTTAGCATTGGGATATTCACACCCTGTGCACTTTATGTTACCGACTGAAATAAAAGTGGAAGCTGTTACTGACAGAAAAAGCAATCCTATTATTACACTTGAATCAGCAGATAAGCAATTGCTTGGCCAGGTTTGTGCCAAGATTAGGTCGCTACGCAAGCCTGAGCCTTACAAAGGAAAAGGTATTCGCTTTAAGGGTGAAGAAGTTCGTCGTAAGGCCGGTAAATCTGCTAAAGTTTAATCTGAATTAAATTAGGAATTATGGCTTTTTCGAAAATAGAGAGAAGACGGAAAATTAAGATGCGCGTTCGCAAGAATATCAGCGGAACCGCAGAACGTCCAAGAATGTCAGTGTTTAGAAGCAACAAGCAAATTTCTGTGCAGCTAATCGATGATTTGACCGGTAAAACACTGGCCGCTTCATCATCTTTAATCAAAGATATTGCTGAGCAGAAAGGTACCAAGTCAGAAGTGGCTGCACTGGTAGGTAAGAACATTGCCGAAGCAGCACAGAAAGCAGGTATCAGCACAGTTGTGTTCGATAGAAATGGATACCTTTATCATGGTAGAGTTAAACAATTAGCCGACGCTGCACGTGAAGCAGGGCTTAAATTCTAACAAACAATGGCTGGAAATAACAAAAGAATCAGAAACAATAACGATCTGGAATTAAAAGATCGTTTGGTTGCTATCAACAGGGTAACTAAAGTAACCAAGGGTGGTAGAACCTTTAGTTTTTCTGCCATTGTAGTGGTTGGAAACGAGAACGGCGTTGTTGGCTGGGGCCTTGGTAAAGCAGGCGAAGTAACAACAGCGATTGCCAAAGGTGTTGAAGCTGCCAAAAAGAATCTAGTTAAAGTACCTGTTATCAACGGTACTATTCCTCATGAGCAATATGCACGTTATGGCGGTGCCAGCGTGTTTATGAAGCCTGCCTCACACGGTACCGGAGTGGTAGCGGGTGGTGCGATGCGTGCCGTAATGGATAGTGTTGGTGTGACCGACGTTTTGGCGAAGTCAAAAGGTTCATCAAACCCACACAACCTTGTGAAGGCAACCATCACAGCGCTTACTGAATTGCGTGATGCAGCAACTATTGCTGCACAGCGAGGCGTTACAATGGATAAAGTTTTTAACGGATAAATAAGGACAACATGGCTAAGATAAAAGTAACTCAGGTTAAGAGTAAAATCGGGGCCACTGCAAGGCAAAAAAACACCTTGGCTGCCCTTGGGCTGAAGAAGCTTCAGCAAACCGTTGAACATGAAGCCACACCTCAAATTGAAGGAATGGTTCAAAAAGTACTGCACCTGGTGTCAGTAGAAAGATAATTTGGTCGAACGAATTAGAGGAAATTAATATGAATTTAAATAACTTAAGACCTGCAAAAGGTTCGGTAAAGACCTCAAAACGTATCGGTCGTGGACAAGGATCCGGTCGCGGTGGAACTGCTACTCGCGGACATAAAGGAGCTAAGTCACGTTCGGGTTACTCACGTAAATTCGGTTTTGAGGGCGGACAGATGCCTTTGCAGCGACGTGTTCCTAAATTCGGATTCAAAAACATTAACCGCGTTGAGTACAAGGCTGTAAACATTGAAATGTTGCAGGCTATCGTCGACAAAAATGAGGTGACTGTTATTGATCCTGAAGTTTTAAGACAAGCCGGTTTAGTTAGCAAGAATGACTTGGTAAAGATTTTAGGTAATGGTGAGCTGAAAGCCAAATTGGAAGTAAAAGCCCACGCATTTTCTGCATCTGCCACTAAAGCTATTGAAGCTGCTGAAGGAACCGTAGTAAAACTGTAATTGAATGAAACTATTCGAAACCATCCGCAACATCTGGAAAATTGAGGATCTGAAATCCAGAATTACAACAACCCTGGGCCTGTTATTGATTTATCGATTGGGCTCTTTTGTCGTACTCCCTGGTATTGATCCTACGCAACTAAGCGCGCTTAAAAGTCAAACAAGGGACGGGGTATTGGGCCTGCTCGATATGTTCTCAGGAGGAGCGTTTTCTAACGCATCCATCTTTGCATTGGGTATTATGCCTTACATCTCTGCCTCCATCGTTATTCAATTGATGGGCATTGCCGTACCTTATTTTCAACGTCTTCAAAGGGAAGGTGAAAGTGGACGTAGAAAAATCAATCAGATAACTCGTTATCTGACCGTATTGATTTTGGTGGTACAAGCGCCGGGTTACTTAACAAACCTATTTAATCAGTTGCCAGACGCGGCTTTTGTAGCTACTGGTTGGTCGTTTACTGTTACTAGCACAATCATTCTTACCGCAGGAACAATGTTCGTAATGTGGTTGGGTGAGCGTATTACCGATAAAGGTATTGGTAACGGTATTTCGCTAATCATCATGATTGGTATTATAGCTCGCTTACCGCAATCGTTGTTTGCCGAGTTTATATCACGCATGGAAGCTGCTAGTGGAAGCGGTGGTTTGGTAATGTTGCTAATTGAGTTTGTTGTGTTGTTCTTCGTATTTGCCGGAACAATCGCTTTGGTACAGGGTACCCGTCGTATTCCTGTGCAGTATGCCAAGCGAATTGTGGGTAACAAGCAATACGGAGGTGTTCGCCAATACATTCCCTTAAAAGTGAATGCAGCGGGTGTGATGCCAATCATTTTTGCCCAGGCTATTATGTTCATACCTGTAACATTTGCAGGTTTTGTCGATAGCGAAACGGCAACAGGATTTGCTAGCATATTTGCTAACTTTACGGGTGTATGGTACAATGTTATTTTCGCCTTGATGATTATCGCTTTCACCTATTTTTATACTGCTATTACCATTAATCCAACGCAAATGGCGGAGGATATGAAGCGTAATGGTGGATTTATTCCGGGTGTTAAGCCGGGCAAGAAAACGGTAGAATTCTTAGACTCTGTGATGTCGAAAATTACTCTGCCGGGTTCTGTATTTCTTGCATTGGTTGCTATTTTGCCTGCCTTTGCAATGATGGCCGGTGTTGACCAGGGATTTGCTCAGTTCTATGGAGGTACTTCGTTACTGATTTTGGTAGGTGTGGTACTCGATACGCTGCAGCAAGTTGAAAGTCACTTGTTGATGCGTCATTACGATGGATTAACAAAGTCCGGGCGCATAATGGGCAGATCCGGAGGTGGAGCTGCGATATATTAATTGAGGAACGATCATAAGTATGATTTATTTAAAGACTGACGAAGAGATTGAGTTGATGCGTATTAGTAACCTTTTGGTTGCAAAAACGCTGGGTGAAGTTGCGAAGGCTATTAAGCCCGGAGTTTCTACGTTAGAGCTGGACAAAATAGCGGAGGCCTTCATTAGAGATAATGGAGGTACTCCTGCCTTTTTAAACTATCAGGGCTTCCCGAATAGTTTATGCACCTCTGTTAATGAGCAGGTGGTTCATGGAATCCCTAACGATACGCCTTTGCAGGAAGGCGATGTAGTATCGGTAGATTGTGGTGTTTTATTAAACGATTTCTATGGTGACTCGGCCTACACTTTCCCGATTGGTGAAGTAGCCCCCGAGGTAAAGGCCTTGTTGGAGGCCACCAAGGCATCGTTGTACAAAGGCATTGAACAAGCCATCGATAATAATCGTTTGGGTGATGTAGGGCATGCCATTCAGAGCTACACCGAAGAGCGTGGCTACTCAGTAGTGCGCGAAATGGTGGGACATGGAATCGGTAGAAACCTACATGAGGCACCCGAAGTGGCCAATTACGGACGCCGCGGGAATGGTACCAAATTAAAGTCGGGCATGGTAATTGCCATCGAGCCAATGATCAATCTTGGCAAACGGCAAATCGTGCAGGAAGACGATGGCTGGACCATCAGAACCATCGACAAAAAGGTATCGGCTCATTATGAACACACTGTAGCAGTAAGAAAAGGCGAAGCTGATATACTTTCTAGTTTTAAATTTGTAGAAGAAGTGTTACATTTGCAGTCTGAAAAATAAAAAGTTACAAGAATTATGGCGAAACAAGCCTCGATAGAACAAGACGGAACAATCATTGAAGCCTTATCCAATGCCATGTTTAGAGTGGAATTGGAAAACGGACACATCATTACTGCACATATCTCGGGTAAGATGCGTATGCACTATATCAAGATTTTACCGGGAGATAGGGTGAAGGTAGAGATGTCGCCGTATGATTTGACAAAGGGAAGAATTTCCTATAGATACAAATAATAAAGTGACCGATCATGAAGGTTAGAGCATCTGTAAAGAAAAGAAGTGCCGAATGCAAAATCGTAAAACGCAAAGGGCGCTTGTACGTGATTAATAAAAAGAATCCAAAGTTTAAACAACGTCAAGGATAAATTATAAGATTATGGCAAGGATTGCTGGAGTTGATATACCCTCGAACAAACGAGGAGAAATCGCTTTAACTTATATCTTCGGAATAGGTAGAAGCAGAGCACAAGAGATTCTTCAGAATGTTGGCGTTGACGCTAATATCAAAGTATCAGACTGGACCGACGAGCAGATTAAAGCGGTACGTGATAATATTTCTGACAATTTTAAGATTGAAGGAGAGTTACGTTCTGAAGTTCAATTGAACATCAAACGCTTGATGGACATCGGTTGTTACCGTGGTATTCGTCACCGTATTGGTTTACCCCTACGCGGACAGTGCACCAAGAACAACGCTCGTACACGTAAAGGTAAGAAGAAGACTGTTGCAAATAAAAAGAAAGCCACTAAATAATAAGTAAGATATGGCAAAGAAGTCAGGATCTCAAAAAAAGAGAGTTGTTAAGGTGGAGGCTGTTGGACAGGCTAATATCCATTCGTCTTTCAATAACATTATCGTATCGTTGGCCAATCAGAATGGCCAGGTGATTTCTTGGTCTAGTGCAGGTAAAATGGGTTTCCGTGGTTCTAAAAAGAACACGCCTTACGCTGCGCAGATGGCTGCTACTGATTGTTCAAAAGTAGCCTTCGATCTAGGACTGAGAAAGGTAAAAGTGTATGTGAAAGGACCGGGTAATGGTCGTGAGTCGGCTATTCGATCAATCCACGCTGCGGGTATTGAGGTAACTGAAATTGTTGACGTTACACCACTACCACACAATGGTTGTCGTCCTCCAAAAAGAAGACGAGTTTAATTACTCGACTAGTTATTAACCATAGATTTTTGATGGCAAATTTTGAATACGAATTGGTTATATGATTATTTCTCCTCTCTATAATCTAGCGGCTGCCATATTCAATATTTAAAATCAAAAATTTAAAGTCAAAAATTTAGAAGAATGGCTAGATATATTGGTCCAAAAACACGAATCGCCCGTAAATTCGGTGAGGCGATTTATGGTCCGGATAAGAATTTCGAAAGAAGAAATTTCCCTCCCGGACAACATGGTAATAACCGCAGACGTAAGACTAGTGAATACGGTTTGCAGTTAAAAGAAAAGCAAAAAGCTAAGTACACTTACGGAGTGTTGGAAAAGCAGTTCCGTAACCTGTTTAAGAAAGCTTCACGAAGCAAAGGTATTACAGGTGAGGTGTTACTTGGTCTTCTGGAATCTCGTTTGGATAACGTTGTTTATCGTATGGGAATTGCTCCAACAAGAGCAGCTGCAAGACAGCTTGTATCGCACCGTCACATTACAGTGGATGGGCAAATCGTAAACATTGCTTCCTATCAGGTGAAAGCCGATCAGGTAGTAGCTGTTCGCGAAAAGTCAAAATCGCTTGAAGTTATTTCAACTGCATTGGCTAATACAGGTGTGCATAAATATTCCTGGATAGAATGGGACCAAGATTCATTTGCAGGTAAATTCTTAAATGTACCTGAAAGAAGTGATATTCCTGAAAATATTAAAGAGCAGTTGATAGTTGAATTGTATTCTAAATAATTAATTCTTATGGCAATATTAGCATTCCAAAAACCAGATAAAGTAATTATGCTGGAGGCCGACGAAAAATTCGGCAAATTTGAATTTCGTCCGCTTGAACCAGGGTATGGTATTACCGTTGGAAATGCCTTAAGAAGAATATTGTTGTCCTCGTTAGAGGGATACGCAATTACCACTGTCAAGATCGAAGGTGTAGATCATGAATTCACCAGCATCCCTGGTGTGCTTAATGATGTCACCGAAATCGTTCTTAATCTTAAGCAGGTACGCTTCAAAAACCTGGTAGAAGACACTGATCAGGAAACTGTGACGGTTAGTATATCGGGTAAAGAAGAATTTACAGCCGGCGATTTGAACCAGTTTATGACCGGTTTTGAGGTGCTAAACCCTGAATTGGTTATTGCTAAGATGAACGCGGAAGTAAATCTGCAAATGGTGTTGACCATTGAGAAAGGAAGAGGTTATGTTCCTTCCGAGGAAAATAAACCAGCTGAGGCAGAATTTGGGTTAATTGCTATCGATTCAATCTTTACACCTATTCGCAACGTTAAGTATGCGATCGAAAACTATCGTGTTGAGCAAAAAACCGACTACGAAAAGTTAGTATTAGAAATTGAATCGGATGGTTCAATCCATCCTAAAGATGCATTGAAAGAAGCTGCTAAAATATTGATTTATCACTTTATGCTGTTCTCTGATGAGAAGATTACACTCGACTCAGATGAGAAGTTCGGTAATGAAGAATTTGATGAAGAAGTATTGCATATGCGTCAGCTTCTGAAGACAAAGCTGGTTGACATGGACTTATCAGTACGTGCGCTTAACTGTTTGAAAGCTGCCGATGTGGAAACATTGGGTGAGCTGGTTACTTTTAATCGTAACGATCTGTTGAAGTTCCGTAACTTCGGTAAGAAGTCACTGACTGAGCTGGATGATCTCCTGCTTAACATGGGACTTACTTTCGGAATGGATACCGCAAAGTATAAATTAGACAAGGAATAATAGCGATGAGACATAGAAAGAAATTTAATCATTTAGGTCGTAAGAGCGCCCATCGCAAAGCGATGTTGGCGAACATGGCTTCCTCATTGATTCTTCACAAACGAATCAAGACAACGGTGGCCAAGGCCAAAGCGCTGCGTATGTACGTTGAGCCGCTTATCACAAAAACTAAAGGTCTGGATACTGTGGAGGCTAAAATGCACGCTCACAGAACCGTATTTTCAGTTCTTAAAGATAAGTACGCCGTTAAGGAGTTGTTCGAAGAGGTAGCCGGAAAGGTTGCTGACCGTCCGGGAGGATACACACGTATTTTGAAGTTAGGTAACCGTATTGGTGATAACGCTGAGATGTGTTTGATCGAATTGGTGGACTATAACGAAAATATGCTGGAAACCAAGAAGTCCTCTTCAGCTGGTAAAAGAACACGACGCGGACGTAGAAAATCAACTGCTGAAAAGGCCGTTGCAGAAACACCTGCTCAGGAGCAGGCTTCTGAAACTACGGATGCTGACTCAAAAGAATAAATCATGGATAAAAAAGGAAAGACTTTCGTTTTTCCTTTTTTTTCTTGAAATTGCTTTGAAAGGGGATAATGAGTTAGGTGCATTATCCTTTTTTTTTGATTAATAATCAATACAATAAACAAATATTATTATGGGACAAATTGCAAACATTCATGCTCGTGAGATCCTTGATTCGCGCGGCAATCCAACCGTTGAAGTTGAAGTAACATTAGAATGCGGCGTGATCGGTCGTGCTGCTGTACCATCAGGTGCTTCTACCGGCGAGCACGAAGCTTTGGAATTACGCGATGGCGACAAAGGACGTTACTTAGGTAAAGGTGTATTGGGCGCTGTTAAAAACGTTAACGAGGTGATTGCTCCCGAACTAATCGGAATGAGCGTTCTTGAGCAAGTTGCGATCGATAATAAAATGTTGGAATTGGACGGTACTAAAACAAAAAGCAAGTTAGGTGCCAATGCCATACTTGGTGTTTCATTGGCTACTGCAAAAGCTGCTGCTGAGTATCTTGATATGCCATTGTATCGTTACATCGGAGGAACGAATGCTGTAACACTTCCTGTTCCTATGATGAACATTATCAACGGTGGATCTCACTCTGATGCTACTATCGCTTTTCAGGAGTTTATGATTCGTCCTGTTGGTGCTAAGTCTTTCCGCGAAGGTCTGCGTATGGGTGCTGAGGTATTCCATGCTCTTGCTAAAGTGCTGAAAGGTAAAAAACTATCGACTGCAGTAGGTGATGAAGGTGGTTTTGCTCCTATGTTAGGGGGTACTGAAGAGGCTATCGACTGCATCTTAACCGCTATCCAAAACGCTGGTTATAAGCCTGGCCGTAAGGAAGAAGGTGGTGATGTGTCTATCGCTATGGACTGTGCTTCTTCTGAGTTCTTCAAAGATGGCGTGTATGACTATAGCATCTTCGAGCCAAACGGCGTGAAGCGTAACTCACAAGAGCAAGCTGCTTACCTGGCTGAATTGGTTGCTAAATACCCAATTGACTCTATCGAAGACGGTATGGATGAGAACGACTGGGACGGATGGGTTGCCTTAAATACTGCCATTGGCGATAAGTGTCAGTTGGTAGGTGACGACTTATTTGTTACTAACGTTGATTACCTGAAGAAAGGTATTGAGCTGGGTGCTGCCAACTCTATCCTGATTAAAGTAAACCAGATTGGTACATTAACCGAAACATTAAACGCCATTGAAATGGCTCACCGTGCAGGTTATACTTCTGTTACTTCTCACCGTTCAGGTGAAACTGAAGATGCTACTATTGCTGATATTGCTGTAGCTACCAACTCAGGTCAGATTAAGACGGGTTCGTTGAGCCGTTCTGACCGTATGGCTAAGTACAACCAGTTGCTTCGCATTGAGGAGGAATTGGGTGAGCGCGCCGTTTATGGTTATGCTAAAGTTCAGAAGAAATAAGCTCTTCTGCTTGTAATGATATAAAAGGCTGGCCGCATAGGTCAGCCTTTTTTGGCTTGATACCCCGGCGAAAACAATTCGGCATTTTGTGTGTTTTAAAATTGCCTTATCCGCAGCGCAAGGCATTGTATTAATTCAATCAGCTAACTCACTATGGATTATATTAAAGAACGCATTATTGAGATTGGCCGGCCCAAAGCCGAGATGGTTAGAGATCTCATTAAAAAGCATGGCGATGAAGTTATTCAGGAAGTTACTCTGGGGCAGGTCCTATCTGGCATGAAAGGGGTGGTCTCTCTGTTAACCTGTACCTCAAAGTTAGATCCCGAAGAAGGCATTCGTTTCCGGGGTTATACCATTCCGCAGTTGCAGCAACTATTGCCTAAAATGAACCCTAAAGGGGAGCCACTCCCCGAAGGATTGTTTTACCTTATGCTGACCGGTGAATTGCCCACCAAGGATGATGTGAACCATATTAGTGAGCAGTGGGCGCAAAGGGCACAAGGCATCCCTCCTCATGTGTTTGATGTGATCAATGCCTTACCTAAGGATGCGCACCCCATGATTCAGTTTAATAACGCTATTCTGGCCATGTCAACGGAGTCGCAGTTTCGCAAAGCTTACCTTACGGGTATGGATAAAAAAGACTATTGGGGGCCGACCTATGAAGGTGTTATGGATCTTATTTCGCGACTGCCCGTGATAGCTGCCTACATCTATCGCAGAGTGTTTCATAATGAGGAATATATTGATATCGATCCTAACCACGACTGGGCGGCTAACCTTGCTCATATGATGGGACACGACACCACAGAGGTACATCGCCTGATGCGCCTTTACATGGTAATACATGCCGATCATGAAGGAGGTAATGTATCGGCCCATGCCACTCATCTTGTGGGTTCGGCATTATCCAACCCCTATTATAGTTTCTCGGCGGGCATGAATGGACTCGCAGGACCTTTGCATGGCATGGCTAACCAAAATGTGATGCATTGGATTCATAAGATGCTGCGCGAGATAGGAGATGAAAATCCCAGTGAGTCGCAGATACGTGATTATGCCGAGATGACTTTAAAAAATGGGCAGGTGATTCCCGGATATGGTCATGCTGTATTGCGAAAAACAGATCCGCGTTTTACCGTACAGCTTGAGTTTGCCAAGAAATATGCGCCCGATGCACACCTTATTCAGCTCGTAGATAGAATATATAAAGTAGTGCCCGATGTATTGGCCAAGACGGGTAAGGTAAAGAATCCGTGGCCTAATGTGGATGCCATCAGCGGCTCTTTACTGACTTCGTTTGGCATTACCGAATATCCTATCTATACCGTTCTTTTTGGTGTATCACGTGCCTTGGGGGTACTCACGCAATTGATATGGGATCGACTATACGGATTACCCATTGAACGGCCAAAATCCGAAAATCTCCAATGGTTTATTGATCGGGTTAACTATAAATAGTAAAGAAGGGAGGCAGCGCCTCTCTTTTTTGTAAGCAATAAGTGAGTTTCAAATGAAAATTCGAACTTAGCGTAATTCTTCATCAGTATTTAGGGAGTATACTTACGTTTCTTTCCAGCAATACAATTGTTATAAGATCGTATGTTTTTATTACTTTTATCAGCAATGAGTGCATTAATAGAAAGGGTATTCCGCAGGGTTGCTATCAATGGAGCTGCACTGCGTTTTTGTTTTGCTATTGTTCTGATAGTGAGTGGGAGTGGTGCTGCTTGGTCACAGCGTGGGCACCTTTCGGTGGAGCAGTTTACCATTAGCGAAGGGCTTTCAAATAGTCATATCACTGCGCTTTTTCAGGATAGCCGTGGTTATTTATGGGTGGGAACGACTGATGGCTTAAACCGTTACGATGGTTATAATTTTGTCGTTTTCAGGCATCATCCTCTTGAGGATAGCACCCTGATAGGTAATTATGTACAGACTATTGCCGAAACGCCCGATGGTAATATATGGGTGGGCACGCGCAACAACGGTATTGCTATCTGGAAAAGGCAGAGTGGCAAGTTTATTAATCTGGGTAAAGGATCGGAGCTTTTTAAATCCTTGCATGAGTATGGGGTTTATGGTATGCACTGCGAAGGGGAAAATATTTGGGTGAAGACGCGCAATGCCATCGCAAAAGTTAACTACCGGACCCATGCATTTACTAATTATGATCATTATTCCTCGGTGCTGAAGAGAGGAAATAGTGCGCGTTACCCGGTAATAGGTGACGAGGCCAGAGTGTGGTTTGGCTCAAAAGATGGTATTCAGTATATCGAGGCTGGCCATAAGGCCATTCAGCGAGTGGAGGCCGCTGATAAGCACGAGCAAAATGAAGTTAGCAGCTTGCTTGGGCTCCGCGATAGTATATTACTGGCTGGCTCTTCGAAGGGGCTCACTAAGTATAATATTGTTGATGGCACCATGACAAACCTTCATAAAGCCGATAGCCCCTATTCTGCAGATGGTATTTATTCAATGGTGTGTGTTAAAGGCGGTGATGTGTGGCTGGCAACAGCGCAGGGGCTTATGTATATGCACGCTCCCTATGAGCATTATGCAGTCTTCCCGATTCCTAACCATCTTCGAAAATCATTTACGCATATAAGCACTATCATGGAAGATGCCAGTGGCTTATTATGGGTGGGTACTCAGCAGAATGGCTTGTTTAAAATAGATCGTAAGCCCACCAAATTCTCAACTATCGGATTACACGATGATGTGGAGTATCCCATGGATTGCTACGATTTTACAGCGGTGTTTGTCGATGAGCACAGCAACCTGTGGCTCGGTAGTGCACAGCAGGGGTTGTACTGGATTAACAGGGCTAACAGGCAGTTCAGGCAATATACAATTTACCCACCTTTTGTGTCACGGAACGATCCCTCAGTAAATACCATTTACAAAGACTCAAAGGATAAAATATGGCTGGGCACTGAAGAAGGAATTTTTATTTTGCACAAGGGAAGTAAACGCGTGCAGGAGTTTGATTATGGCAATAATAGCGATTTCCGTTATTTATTGAAAAGTAATACTATCAACGATATTATAGAAGATCGCCTGGGGGATATGTGGTTTGCCACACAGTTTGGTTTGTATCGTTATGATGGACAGAAAATGATGAGTTATTGGGCCGACGATGATGACGAATATGGCCTGTGCGATGATGAGATTAATGTGCTTTTCCAAGATGTTGATGGTTTGTTATGGATTGGCACCAATAATGGGGTGAACACTTATAATGTCGTGTCAAAAACTTTTCAGCGTATTCAAAATCAAAAAGGAGAACCCCGAGTGTTGAGCAATAATATCATTTCAGCTTTCGCTGAGGATCATGATAAGATTGTCATCGGCACGCATTCGGGTCTTTCCTATTTCGATAAAAATCGCCATTCCAGTGGCTTTTGGGAGTATGATGATTTGGTGAATGCCAAAATATATGGGCTTGAGATAGATGCCTATAACCGAATTTGGATAAGCACCGGCAATGGTATCTCTTCGATTATTCCGGGGACGCCGCCTTTCAAATATAATCGTAACGATGGTGTGCCTGACTATAATTTTAATGTTGGTGCATCCTTTCGTCATGGAAATAGTGAGTTGCTCTTTGGCGGCGATAAAGGGCTTACCATCATCAACACCGAAGAGGTGCCCATCAATAATAATAAGCCCAAGATGGTTATTAATGGTGTAAAGGTATTTCATAAGGGCAAAGTGGTAAATCAATTTCAAGGTGAGCATGCCGGCATTGATGTATTGTATCGTCGTAATACCATGGTGCAGGTGTCGTTTGCCGCTCTTGAATATACCTATCCTAAGGCCAATACCTATCGGGTTAAGTTAGAGGGGCATGATGAGGATTGGCGCGATGTTACGCTTCAGAATTTTGTTAACTTCTCAAATTTGTCACCCGGCAGCTACACCCTTAAAGTCATAGGCTCTAACAATGATGGTGTGCCCTGCGATAAGCCTGCTGAGCTTCTCATTTCTGTTAATCCGCCCTTATGGATGTCGGGCTATGCCTATGCCTTTTATATTATTTTTGGCATTCTGCTGATTCAGACTTTGATCAACTACCGTATTCGCAACTACCGCAAAGCCTATCAGGCACTTAACGAGAAGGCCGGTGATAAGCAAAAAATTGAAGAGCAGAAGGAGCGGCTGTCGCGCATTCATCAGAGCCTGACTGATAGTATCAGCTATGCCAAGCGCATACAGGAGGCCATGATACCCTCGGAGGATATGGTGAAAGAGATTATCCCTGACTCCTTTATTTATTTTCGACCTAAAGACATTGTTAGTGGTGACTTTTATTGGGTATACCGGCGTGAGCAGAAAGTATTTTTAGCCGCTGTTGATTGCACCGGGCATGGCGTACCGGGTGCTTTTATGTCGATCATTGGCTACGACCTGTTGAAGAAAATTGTGGAAATACAGGAAGTATCGTGTACGGCACGTATCCTTAATCGCCTGAGTGAGGAGGTGGCTCAAACCTTTAAAGCCAATAGTAAGGAAATTGGGATGTCATCAAGGCGTGTTGACGATGGCATGGACATTGCCCTGGTGATGATTGATGAGGAGCAGCAGGTATTACATTTTGCCGGAGCAATGAATCCCCTTTATATTGTGCGCGATAATGAGATTATGACCTTTAAGGGCGATCGCTTTGCCATTGGGTATCGCGACGAGGAAAAGCAACTTTCCTACTCAAGACATGAGATAAAAGTATATCCTGGTGATGTTATTTATCTTTTCTCCGATGGTTTTGCCGATCAGTTTGGCGGCCCCGAAGGTAAAAAATTTAAGTATCGCCGTTTCCGCCATCTGCTGTTGAATATTCATAAGCTGCCCATTGACGATCAAAAGGCCATACTGCACCAAAAAATGGAGGATTGGATGGGAACTGAGTACGAACAGGTGGATGATATCCTTTTAATGGGATTCAGGCTGTAACGGGATAAGATGATGAATTGGGGGATCGGTAAATTGGTAGGCTGAAGAACTGGTGAATTGAAGAATCGCTGTTTGAAGAGCCAATCATTGGCTAAATTTCAAACTCCAAAGACATAAATAAAATCAAAAGCCCGACAATTGCCGGGCTTCTTAATTTCTATTTTCTCACTTCTATAAGCGAATAAATGCGCGTTCTATTGTTTATTAAACATTGAAGCGGAAGTGCATAATATCACCATCCTGCACTACATATTCTTTTCCTTCAACACTCATCTTACCGGCCTCTTTACAAGCCTGCTCTGAGCCCAGTTCGATAAAAGTTTCGTATTTGATTACTTCGGCGCGGATAAATCCTTTTTCAAAGTCGGAGTGTATAACACCGGCGGCCTGCGGTGCCACGTAACCCTTGTGGAAAGTCCAGGCGCGCACCTCTTTTACACCGGCAGTAAAATAAGTTTGCAAATTAAGCAGCTGATAGGCCGAGCGGATAAGCTTTGCTACGCCGGATTCTTTCAGTCCCAGGTCTTCCAGAAATTCCTGACGCTCCTCAAAAGTCTCTAGTTCGGCAATCTCCGACTCTGTTTTGGCAGCAATCAGTAATATTTCGGCATGCTCATCTTTCACGGCTTCACGTACCGCATCTACGTGTTTGTTACCGTCAATAACCGAGTCTTCGTCCACATTACACACATACATTACCGGTTTGTTAGTAAGTAGGTATAAATCTTTGGTTACTTTCTCTTCGTGCTCTGTAAGTTCTACCGTACGGGCCGATTTGCCATTTTCAAAGGCTTCCTTGTAACGATACAGTACCTCTACAAGCTTCTTGGCATCCACATCCTTCGATGATTTAGCCGCTTTTTCAGTTTTTTGTAGTCGCGCTTCAACGGTTTCTAAATCCTTGAATTGAAGCTCCAGGTCGATGATTTCCTTATCGCGAACAGGATCGATGCTCCCATCCACATGGGTTACATTATCATCATCGAAGCAGCGCAATACATGAATGATGGCATCGGTTTCTCTGATATTCGCCAGAAATTTGTTGCCCAGTCCTTCGCCCTTACTGGCGCCTTTTACCAAGCCGGCAATGTCCACAATTTCAACGGTGGTGGGTACCACACGCTGTGGTTTAATCAGTTCCTCCAGTTTTACCAAACGATCGTCGGGTACGGTGATAACCCCCACGTTGGGCTCGATGGTACAAAATGGGAAATTGGCCGATTGCGCTTTGGCATTCGACAAACAATTGAATAGGGTTGATTTTCCAACGTTGGGCAGCCCAACGATTCCGCACTGTAATGCCATTATACTATATCTTAGTTATTTACTTTTTTATTTGAAGCTGCAAAAGTAGTGGTTTTTTACCTAAAAGTATCAAGAAGTGAGTATCAAGTATTAAGATGATTAGCATGCTGTAAAAAAAGGGATCGCATCCTCATTCCCTTAAGGGTTTTAAAGATGCGATCCTTTTAAACAAAGCCCATGCGTTCAATTCTTAGTAGACCTCTCTGCCTATCGGCACCCTGCTAAAATTCAGGAGGGTAAGGGGTTGTGATCATCACCTCCATTTAAAGGAGGAGTACCCCCTAGTGGAGAGGATAATGATGTTGTCAAATGCGATTATCGTGTTGTTTAAGCAGGGGTATCCGCAAAATTTTAATCGCCAAACTCACCAAATTTACCGTGTTGCAAGAAGTGAACACTCTTCTCGATCTCTTTGTACATGATCTTATCTTCTTTTACAAAGCCCACGTATTGGCGGTATTGAGCCAGAAAATCTTCCAGGAAGGGGGAGGTTTTGGCCGGCCTGCGGAAGTCTATGGCCTGCGATGCGTTAAAGAGCTCAATGGCCAGCACACGCTCCACATTTTGGGCTATTTTAAGTGCTTTAGTGGCGGCATTTCCGCCCATGCTAACATGGTCTTCCTGCTCGTTCGACGAAGGAATGCTATCAACCGATGAAGGGGTAGCCATCTGTTTGTTAAGGCTCACAATGGAAGCGGCTGAATATTGGGGTATCATAAAACCGCTGTTGAGGCCGGGGTTGGCCACGAGGAACTCGGGGAGACCCCGCTCGCCTGCAATGAGTCGGTAGGTGCGTCGCTCTGAGATACTGCCTATCTCACTCATGGCAATTGACAGAAAGTCGAGTGCCAGTGCCAGGGGTTCACCGTGGAAATTACCGCCTGAAACGATCATGTCATCCTCGGGAAATACCATGGGATTATCGGTTACTGAATTAATTTCGGTTAGCACCACATTGGCAACATAGTTAATAGCATCCTTGATGGCTCCATGCACCTGGGGCACGCAGCGGAAGGAGTAGGGATCTTGCACGTGTTTTTTCTCGCGGTTCATCAGTTCACTGCCTTCCAGTATGGCTTTGATATTGCGGGCAGTCTCAATCTGACCGGGATGCGGACGCACAGCATGCAGCTGCGGAAAGAAAGGCTCTATGCGGCCATCGAAAGCATCCAGAGAAGCAGCGGCAATGATATCTGCATACTTCGACAGGCGGAAGGCTTTTAGCAAAGTGTAAACAGCATGGGAGCTCATGAATTGTGTGCCATTCAAAAGGGCCAGTCCCTCTTTAGCACCCAGTTTAATGGGTTCCCAGTTGTTTTCGGCCAATACATCGGCTGCCTTGCGCAGTTCTCCTTTGTAATGCACTTCACCTTCACCAATGAGGGGTAAGAATAAGTGCGCTAAAGGTGCCAGGTCGCCCGATGCACCCAGTGAGCCTTGCTCAAATACGATGGGGTACACCCCGTTGTTAAAGAAATCGCACAGGCGTTGAACCGTCTGTACCTGCACACCTGAGTTACCAATGCTTAAGGCATGTATCTTCAGCATCAGCATGAGTTTCACTACATCGCGTGGCACTTCACGACCAATGCCACAAGCGTGACTCTTCACCAGGTTCTCCTGCAGTTTGCTTAGATCGGCAGACGAAATGGAGATATTGCATAAGGAGCCAAAACCTGTGTTGATACCGTAAACGGGGCCGTCATGCTGGGCTATTTTATTATCGAGATACTGCTTGCAATGCTTAATACGGGCGATTGATTCTTCCGACAGTTTTAGTTGATACCCCTCAGTAAGAATGGTTTCAATGATTTCAAAAGAGAGGGGAGCGGGGGAGATTTCAAATATTTTTTTCATGGATTTTAAAAATAGTGCAAAGTGCTTAGCGCGCGGTGCATATTTAAACTGGATTATTCTGGATGGCGAGGATTTTAACTGTGCCATTATTTCAATTAGCTGCAGATTACAGTTCGCTAGTTATCAGGTCTGAGTCAGCATTAGATTCGTATGGAGCTATATCACCTATTAACAATGCGATATTGTATTATTGCAAAGGTATCAGCTACACTCAGGGGCAGCGGATATCGCCACCAAAGGAGATAAAAATGTGGGTTCTATTTTTTAGAATTCTACCCATAAAAAAGCGGGGTAAGCAATAAGATGCCTACCCCGCAAACATATATAATTTCTTATTTATATACTGATGACTTTAATCAATTCTGGAACGCTTACTTTGCTTTGCTCGCCACTTTCCATATTCTTAAGCGTTACTACCTTTGCTTGTCTTTCTTCCTCGCCTGCCAGCAATACATAAGGTATTCCTTTTTTGTTGGCATAGTTCATTTGCTTCTTCATCTTAACGGCATCGGGGAAGAGCTCGGCATTAATGCCCGCTTTGCGTACCTCATTAAGAACACCCAATGCATAAAGTTCATCCTCGCCACCAAAATTAACAAACATAGCGCGTGTCTTTGCACCATCGGCTTCCGGAAATAGTTCGAGCTGGTTCATCACATCATAGATGCGGTCGGCACCAAAAGAAATACCTACACCTGATACATCTTTCAGTCCGAATATGCCTGTTAGGTCATCGTAGCGTCCACCTCCGGTGATGCTGCCTATGGCCACATCTTTGGCTTTTACCTCGAATATGGCTCCGGTATAATAGTTTAATCCGCGGGCAAGCGTCAGGTCCAGCTCCACCTCTAAATCCAGTTTCAGGGTGTCCAGGTAATTAAGCACAACCTCAATCTCATCTACACCTTTCATTCCTATTTCTGAGGCGGCTAAAACATCACGCAGCTGTGCTACCTTATCACGGTTAGAACCGCTTAGCATGATAATGGGTTGTATAGTGTCAATCGCCTCTTGCGATAAGCCTTTTGAGGCCAGCTCTTCGTTAACCTTTTCTAAGCCTATCTTATCCAGTTTATCGATGGCCACAGTGATGTCCACAATCTTATCCGATGCATCGATGATTTCAGCAATGCCCGAGAGAATCTTGCGGTTGTTAAGTTTCAGCACCACGTTAATATTCAGCAAACGATACACTTCATCAACAATTTGTATCAGCTCCACCTCGTTAAGGAGTGAATTGCTGCCCACCACATCTACATCGCATTGGAAAAACTCGCGGTAACGTCCTTTCTGGGGGCGATCGGCGCGCCATACAGGCTGTATCTGGTAGCGTTTAAAGGGAAAGCTAATTTCGTTTTGGTGCTGCACCACAAAGCGGGCAAAGGGCACTGTTAAATCGTAGCGCAGGCCTTTTTCACTTATTTGTGATATTACTTTGTTGGAGGCTTTTTCAGCCAGCAGACCGGTATCTGCCTTCTTTAAATAATCGCCCGAATTAAGAATTTTGAATAAGAGCTTATCACCTTCTTCACCGTATTTTCCAAGCAGCGTGCTCAGGTTTTCCATGGCTGGTGTTTCAATGGGCAGGTAGCCATACTTTTGAAATACGCTTTTAACCGTATCGAAAATGTAATTACGTTTCACCATCTCTACCGGTGAAAAATCCCTGGTTCCCTTTGGAATGCTTGGTTTTTGAGCCATATCTAACTATTGTTTTGCTATTCGTATTAAGTAGGTTTGAATAAACCGGGGCAAAGATACGAAAATGCATAAAAAAGATGCCATTAACGATAAACACTCATGGTAAAACCAAAGCGCTGACAGGTTTGAGCCCATATTTAAAGTTTGGGAGAGGTAGGTTATAATACCTCTCTATCCCCAAATATACTTTACTTTTCTGCGAGCGTAAAAAACGAGATTCTTTCCAATAGTTGCCCGGCTTGCTCGGATAATTCTTCTGCACTTGCAGCTAATTCTTCGCTGGAAGAAGCGGTTTGCTGGGTAAGGCTATTTAACTCTTGAATGGCGAAATTTACCTGTCCTACCCCTTTGCTTTGTTCCATGCTGGCAGCAGAAATTTCTTGCACCATTTTTCGGGTATTTTCAATTTCAGGGATGGTATCATTCATCACGATGCCCATTTCCTGAGAAAGTTGTAACCCTTCAGATACGATGGTGTTTATCTTTTCAGCCGCGATATGACTATTATTGGCCAATTTTTTCACCTCTGCAGCTACCACAGCAAAACCTTTACCATATTCACCGGCTCTGGCTGCTTCAACCGCGGCATTTAAAGCCAAAATATTAGTCTGAACCGAAATTTCTGATATGATTGATATGTTTTTTGCAATATTTGTATTGGCTTCTATGGTTAAGTTCGATTTATCGGCTACTCCGCGAATACTTTCATTCGCCTTTCGTGATATTTGCTCTGTTTGTTGAGAATTATTTGTATTATTTTCAATATTGGAAGTTATTTCTTCCATTGTTGCCGAAACTTCTTCCAATGAGCTGGCCTGCTCATTTGCCCCTTGCGAAAGTTGCTGCGAAGAGCTGCTCATTTTATGACTGGACTGCTCTAATATTTGAGCTGTTTGATGAACGTTTGTAATTACAGTGTTTAATTGTTCTATCAACGATTCCAATGAGTTATTAATGCTGGCAATCTCATTATCTTTGTTAGTATGATTAATTCTGATATCTAATCGACCCGTCGATATTATTTTGATTTTTTTTACAATATCGGTCAGTGGCCTTTTTAATTCCCTATTTATTAAAAACATAGCTAGCGATGCTAATAATAAAACTATTAATGGTTCAATAGCCGGATGGGCGTTAAGTGTTATAGTGACCTGCACAGTTACGGCAATGAAAATAACTAGGCATATCACAACAACGCCTACGTTCATTACAATCGATCCCTTAAAAAGGAATCGGATTACCAATAGTAAGATAGGAGTGCCAACTAGAATTTTGACAAGCATCTGTAACAGTAATTCTTCCATAATTTAAATTGTTTTTATCTTTCCTGATTGCGTACAAAACTAAGCCAATAGAATAGTATTAAAAATGCCCTTTTAGTTAAATAATGTAATTGTTAATTATTAGATGCAGTATAAATTGTGTGGTTTCAACTTCATCACATATTATGACATTCGCATCACGCACAATACCGATGAATTACTTTATTGCAAATTATCTAACTTTGCATTGCAACCGTTTCAGAGCTGATGATAGAATTAAAAGATTTAATAGTTTTTTGTGGGATACAAACCCTTGGGTTGATATTTATCTTATTGCAAAAAAAATACAGATCGCTACCTAATTTCTTGTTGGTAATGGTGTTGGTTAACTTATTTGTTCATTACACCTATTATTTCTTTTTTTACAATAAGGTATTTTCAGCAACCTCAAATTGGGCTTATTCTATTATTCTGCCCGGTATAATAGCTCCGCCTATCATTTATTTTTATACCTTATCGATATTACACGGAAAAATACGATTCACGAGAAAAAGTTGGCTGCACCTAATACCTCTTGCTTTAATTTCTATTGTTTATTGGATTTATACAAAATGTTCGGATTATGAAAGAGAGATACTTTTGTATTGGGTAAAAAATTGCAGCATTGCCCTGTATCTGTTTTACCCCATTATTAGTTTTATATCCATATCAAAGTTTTATCGATTAAAAGGTGTTGGTTTTAAATTGTTCCAGTTTGATAAAGGAAGGGTATCTATGGTGAAGCTACTTCTAGGTATGATGGTCCTTCATTTTTTGATATTGATTATCAAAAACAACATCCATTTTTTCGTCAGCAATGCGCAATTGTTAATGAATACCATTAACCTTTGGTTTTTTATTGCTTTAAGTTATGCCATTAGTTATACGGTTATAAGTGAACCCAAAACCATCAACCATAAGCCAACTGAAGCAGGGCTAAAAAGTTTTAAGAAATATAAGAACTCCAAATTGAGTCACGATAGGGCCCTGCATGAGTTGACCCGCTTAAATCAATTGATGACTTCTCAAAAGCCTTTTCTTAATCCGGATTTTGATCTGGCCAAACTCGCCGAGTTAAGCGGGATGCCAGCCGCCAATATTTCCGAAATATTAAATGGTCTTGTCAAGCAAACCTTCAATGACTATACTAATAATTACCGGATAGAAGAATTTAAGAAATTGGCTTCAGATATTAACAAGCGGAACTTAACAATTTTAGCTTTGGCTTTCGAATCCGGGTTTAATTCTAAATCTACTTTTAATGCTGCTTTTAAAAAGTTTACGGGCACTACGCCTTCTGAATATATTAAGACCTTAAAGGCGGTGTAATTGAAAGGGGATTTTACTGTTTTAGGTGTTGGTTCTGCTATTTATACTGGTTTTCCTGTTTTTTGGTAGTTGATTTATAGTGTGAGGGTTATACGTGCTAAAATATTACCGGACGTCCTGATTCTGTAAATAAGCGCATAAGAATTTCCATCCGTATTTCTTTGGGATCAATACGTATAACTACAATCAGAGAATTATGGATAGTAATAAAACAAACCGGCGAAACTTTCTGAAGCTAGGTGGTGTTTCGGCAGCAGTTGGTATCACAGCAATAAGTGCTATTCCGCAAAAAGTGGCAGCCAATAAATTGGATAAAAAAATCACCGGTGATTTAGTGAAGGTTCACGATGATTTTCCGGTGGAGGTGAGGGCTGATTATAAACCTCCACGCAACTGGGATCATGTGCAGGCACGGTCTATGTTTGTTGATGCCGTAAAGGCCATTGGCGAGGATGTAGAGGACGAAATTGTGGCCGATGGTCAAGCCTTTATTAAAAAGATGAATTATGCCTATGATAACAGTAAGGTTGGCTATAATCAGGCTGACAAAGCATTGTTGGCAGGCGCCTGGGCTATGAATAACTATGCGGCAGGACCAAGCCCGGCAACCATTGGTGATTTTGGTGTAAATAGCTGGGAACAACGTTCCGAAAAAGCCCATTATGCTCTGTTTGACAATGATTATGTAGTAAAGAAAAAATATAAGTTCGACAATAAGCAGCAGGCAGCTGACTATATTAAGCGGGCAGCTCGTCTTTTTGGTGCCGACTTGGTGGGTATAACCCGACGTGATAAGCGTTGGGACTATAGTAAATTTTTAAACCCTATTCCGCCCCTCTTGCGTAAGCCATTGCTAGGGCCTCCTTCTCCGGAGCAACTCGAAGAATTAAAATTTTGGGGACCTGATAAATTTATAAGCGACTGGAGCGATTTTCCTTTTGAGCCTAAAACAGTGATTGTATTGGCTTTCGAAATGGACTATGAAGGTATTTCGGCATCGCCATCGTATGTTGGTAGTGCTGCTGCCGGAGCTGGTTATTCGGCTATGGCGAAAGTTCCTTATCAGTTGGCCGTGTACCTAAAGAATCTTGGTTATAACGCAGTATCGGCTGGCAACGATATGGGCTTAAGTGTGCCCTACGCTATTGCTGCCGGTCTTGGAGAGAATTCACGTCTCGGGCAGGTGGTAACCTATAAATACGGACCACGTGTTCGTTTGGCAAAGGTATATACTGACTTTGAGTTTGTTGAATATGATAAACCTAAGTCGTTTGGTGTAATGGATTTTTGTAAGAGCTGTATGCGTTGTGCGGATGCTTGTCCTACCAAAGCGATATCGCACGATAAAGAACCGTCGTTTGATCCCACTCACGATAATAAGGATAATGCCTGGTACAATGTGAAAGGGGTTAAGAAATACCATGTAGATGCGAAGAAATGCTTCAAATTATGGGGTGAATTAGGTGATGACTGTGGTATGTGTATGGCCTCTTGTCCCTATAATAAGCCAGATTTCTGGCATCACCGTCTTGTGGATAGTATTACGGCTGCAATGCCTGGTCCTGTGCATGATTTTATGCGCGAAATGGACAAGATGTTTGGTTACGGTAATGTAGAAGATCCTTCAGCCATTAAAAAGTTTTATAGTCCCAAAGGTAAAAGCTACAACGGACACTAATCAGATAGAATGTAGTAGTTAGAATTACTGAATTTACAATGCATTAAAAGATTAAAAACTATGATATTCACAGGTATTGAGATGCTATTTTTTTCACTGGGAATGCTTACAGCGACCAGTATAATGGGGGCCTATTATTATAACCGCCAATATAGGTTTAAGGCTGCTACCTGGTTAGCCTTGGCTTTGGGCTTGTTTCTGATGCTATTCTGCATTGCTTGGTCGGTTAGCTCCGTATTAGAGGGAGAGCCGCGGGCTGCCAGTATGGGCATGCTGATTTTTGGTATTCCTTCGGTATTGCTACTCATTTTGGCGCGACGACTGGCGCTTAAAAATGTACAAAAGGACACCAAATAATTTCTTTTAATTATACTATTGGCAGTGGGCAGCTTTGGCTGTCCACTTCGCATTTAAGAAATGACGATTAACCATGAAGAAAATAATTAATGGACTGGCTTACTTTAGTCTGCTGATTGCCTTTATTATTGGCCTTTGGGCCGATAAAACCAAAAATGAGTTGAATGGACTGGCTTATTTATCAACACATAAGCTTAGCCTCGGGGAGGCGCATGATGGTGTTTATCCCTTACTAAAAAAGGGTGAACTAGCTGGTTATTTAGCTCTTGGTGAGGCGCAGGGGTATGGGGGCCCCTTGCAAATTGTAGTGATTACCGATACGACTGCCTTGGTTAAAGAAACTATTGTTTATCAGGCTTTTGAAACTCCTTCCTTTTTAGCTAAGCTGCACAGTAATAAATTCTTCCAACAGTTTACCGACAAACCGGCCTCGGCATCGTTCGTATTTGGTGAGGATATACAAGGTGTAACAGGCGCTACGATCAGTTCAAGAGCGATTAATGAGGCCACCCGTAAGGCGGCTCATATCATTGCTTCAGAGCAGTTTAAAATAGAAGTAGCGCCGGTTGTTAAACAATGGTCGCTCTCTTATTTAGATGGCATTATTGCCTTGATACTTATTACAGGTATTTTTTTATCGTACAAGCGCATTCGAAAAATCAGAACAATCAACCTGGGGTTGGGCATTGTTTTTATAGGCTTTGTGTTAAATGCCTCGCTGTCTTTAACACATTTTGGTCGTTTATTTTTAGGCTACTTTCCGGATATACATACACACCTGTCGTGGTGGCTGCTGTTACTGGGGACCATAAGTATCCTTGTTATCAATGGTAAAAACATTTACTGCAATTCCATATGTCCGTTTGGAGCCACTCAGATGCTGCTCCACCAGATATCGGGTATTAATCTTAAGCTAAAGCCACAAGTGATGAAAAGGTTATCACAAACGCCTTATATCTTGCTTTGGCTGGCGCTTATGCTTACTTTCTTGTCGCGCAATCCGTCCATTGCCTCCTACGAGCCATTTGCCATGTTGTTTTCGCTTGATGGAGTAGGTATACAATGGTATATATTACCGGCTGCTCTCCTCGGAGCCTTGTTTGTATCTAATTTTTTCTGTCGTTTCTTTTGTCCTGTAGGTGGCATGTTTCGATGGATTAATAAAACACGCACTTTCTTTATAGGCTTAATACCCGGTAAGTAATGCTTTGGGCATTTTGCCGCATGTTAATGGAAATAAGAATATGATGACTGTAATAATCATGTAAATAAAGATAACCCTCAATAATCTGCAATTAGATGACAACTAAAAAAGCAAAATCAGGATCAATAGCTGCCATAGCGCTGTATGTAGTATGTTTGGCGTTTATACTAATGTTTATAGTAGGTAAAGCTCAGGATTTAGTTAAAGGAATAGATTTGCTCCTGTTAGGATTCGCTACTTAGTGCCTGTGTCTAAAACAATACGTCATTGATTTTTGTCTATGATAGGGAAATGTGTAATTACTAATGATAAAAACAGAAGACCAATGTCAGACACAACTGTAGTATTAGAAGCCATGAAAAAAGCGGGTAAGCCCGTTCGTACCGGTGATATAGTCGATCTTTGCGGCCTTGAGCGTAAAGCCGTTGAAAAAGCCATGAAAGAGCTAAAGGCTGAGGCAAAGATTGTGTCGCCCAAGCGTTGCTTCTGGGAGCCCGGAAAATGATGAGGCAAGATGTCGGTGGTTTTTAGTGATGCCCCCTTATCTCAGAATGCTTATGGAGTAGTTTTTGTAAACTTAGCGTTTGCTATTATGCACCAAAAAATAAGGCTTTGGCAGTGCGCCAGGGCCTTATGGATTTAATAAGGAATGCTTTATCACTTTAATCAACGGCCTCAACAAGTGCCTTCAGCAAATCATCGTCCGGCGAAAGATTCATTTTTTTACGGATGCGTTTTCGTGCCGCAAAAACACCGCCTTTAGTGATATTTAATTCGTCGGCGATGCGTTTGGTGCTGTAGTTGATCATAAGCAAATGGCACAACTTAAGATCATTGGGACTTAATGAAGGATAGCTCTTGGCTAAATGGTGGCTGATGTGCTGGAAACTGCCCTGCTTGTTTTTCTTTCGTTCGGCTTCCAATTCCCGCTCCAATACAAGAATGTTTTGTTGCAAACATAGTTTTTCAATATCCACGTTTTCTTTCACTTCAATCACGTGTCCAATCAGGTATTTGCTGCCGTTTATAATTTGATAATGAGTATATAACCTGGAGGCAAACAGCTCGCCATCGAGTCGTCGGGATACATGTAGCTTAAAGCCACCTAAATTCAGATGCTCCGGTGTCATTACCACCGGGTGAAAGGGTTTGAAGTCATCGGGCATCAGATCACTAACATTATGTTCTCTAAATACCTTAATAGATGCACACCTGTATAAGTCAAGCGCTTCCTTATTGCAGGACAGTATCTTACCGTCAAGTTTGGCAATGATGATGGCCTCACCTTCCTTGATTGTTCTGATTGTGGTATTTAAGTATTCCATATGATCAATAATCGTTGCTAACAAATCTAATGGAAAAAGACGGAAAGTGCCACTAATATACCCATGCTTTTTTTCCTCACAAGCCCAAAGCGCCTTACTTTTGCAACAGATCCTTTATGGTTTCCCGATTCAAACAAGTTAAGCTGTGCCTTCGTTCCCCAATTGAAAGGCACAGCTTTTTTTTGTATAAGAAGGATGTTCTTAACCTAACACCACACCCGACCATTAAGTCGAAGCAGTCACATCCATATGTTTACTTTTATCCTTTTTTGATTTTCTCTTTTAGGCAACCTTTGTTGTATAGCTCACTATCATTGGCTGCTTAAAACGACCGGTTGGTCAATGTTCACCTATTCTTGGTCACTTCGATATTAACTTTCTGCTGCATCTCCGTAGAATCAATTATTGAACACTAGCCACTAGAATAAAGCATGGGTAATACTATACTAATTGTTGATGATTCACCATTGGAGATTGAATTGCTTGCCGTAATGTTGAGCAAAAGTCATCCTTTCCGAAATATTGTCACCGCCAGCCATGGCGAAGAGGCCTGTTTACAAGCTGTACGTCATCAGCCCGATTTGATATTGCTGGACTGGGAAATGCCGGGTATGAATGGTTATGAAGTGTTGCAGGTGCTTAAAAAGAATGAATTGACCAAAGATTTGCCAGTTATTTTGATTTCGGGAGTGGACTTTAGTGAAAAGATAAAAAGTGCTTTTGCTGGTGGAGCCATCGATTTTATTGGCAAACCACTTAATGAGGATGAGCTCGCAGCTCGTGTAGAGGCCGCCTTGAATAATTATAGCAACTTTAAGGCCTTAAAGGATCAGGCCGATCAGCTGATCTTAGCCAATCACGAAAATGAGCGTATTTTAAAGTCCATATTACCCTTGCCTATTTTGATGCAGATAAAAGAGTACGGGTCAATTCCTCCGAAGCGTTATAAGGATTGTGTGGCTATTTTTGTTGACATGGTTGACTTTACGCCAAAAACTGGTAAGATGTCACCCTCGACCTTGCTACGGGAGCTCAACGAGTTATTTGATGGATTTGATCGGGTGATAAATCAGCATTTTTGTACCCGTATAAAAACAGTGGGAGATGCCTACATCGCCGTATGTGGTATGTTTTATACACCGGGCAATATTGAGGTTGAGGCAGCATCGGCAGCCGTTAAAATTCGCGAGTATGTGATGGAGCGCAATGCCCAAAAGAATGTTCAGTGGGAGGTTAAGATTGGTCTTTACAGTGGAGATATAATCGGCAGCTCGGTGAGCACGAGTAATTTGAATTTTGATATTTTTGGCGAGACGGTGAATATGGCATCCCGCTTTCAGGCCATGTGCGAGCCCATGCAGATTAATGTCTCAGAGAGTTTGAGCAAACCCCTGTCGGTAGCTTATAAGCTCATTGCCCGTGTTCCCCGGAAGGTCAAGGGAAAGGGTGTGATGCCTATGTATTACATTCATAAGCCTCTGGAGAAGATAAAAAAAGAGGAGGATGATCTGCAGCCATCCCCCTCTTTACAGCAATAACCTGATTTCGGCTTTTAGCTTAAAATGCAGGTCAATTATTTAATTAGTTTCTTGTAGCGGATGCGCTTTGGAGTGGTATCTCCCAGGCGACGCTTTTTGTTTTCTTCGTATTCAGAATAAGAGCCTTCGAAGAAGTAAACATTCGACTCTCCTTCAAACGCGAGTATATGTGTAGCCACCCGATCGAGGAACCAGCGGTCGTGAGAGATAACAACGGCACAGCCCGCAAAATCCTCCAAGCCCTCTTCCAAAGCACGCAGGGTGTTAACATCAATATCGTTGGTAGGCTCATCTAACAGCAATACGTTACCTTCTTCCTTTAGTGCCATGGCCAGGTGAAGTCGGTTGCGCTCACCACCCGACAGTACTTCACATTTTTTCTGTTGGTCGTTACCCGCAAAGTTAAAACGCGACAGGTAGGCACGGGCATTTATTTCTTTGTTGCCCATGCGCAGCAGTTCATCGCCTTGTGAAATTACTTCGTAAACAGTTTTTCCGGGTACGATGTCATCATGCGATTGGTCCACATAGGCAACCTTTACTGTTTCGCCTACTTCAAAGGTGCCGGCATCGGCCTTTTCCAATCCCATAATGAGCCTGAAAAGCGTTGTTTTACCGGCACCGTTAGGACCGATCACTCCCACAATGCCATTTTTGGGAAGCATAAACTCCAGGTTTTCAAAAAGTAGCTTTTCGTCGTATCCTTTAGCTACGCCGTGGGCTTCAATAACCTTATCGCCCAGGCGGGGACCGTTGGGAATAAAGATCTCCAGCTTTTCTTCTTTTTCCTTTACATCTTCCTTCATCAGGCTGTCATAAGCATTGAGTCGTGCCTTGTTTTTGGCATGACGGGCCTTGGGCGCCATGCGCACCCACTCCAGCTCTCGCTCCAGCGTCTTACGGCGCTTTGATGCCTGTTTTTCCTCATTGGCCATGCGTTTGGTCTTCTGATCAAGCCACGATGAGTAATTGCCCTCCCAGGGAATCCCTTCGCCGCGATCCAGCTCCAGTATCCATCCGGCTACGTTATCGAGGAAGTAACGGTCGTGGGTAATGCCAATAACGGTACCTTTATATTGTTGCAGGTGTTGCTCCAGCCACTGTACTGATTCGGCGTCAAGGTGGTTGGTGGGCTCATCCAGCAGCAGGATGTCGGGTTCTTGCAGTAGGAGGCGGCACAGGGCTACGCGTCGTCGCTCACCACCCGATAGTACTTTGATGGGCTGGTCTTCAGGCGGGCAGCGCAAGGCATCCATGGCACGGTTAAGTTTGGTATCCAGGTTCCAGGCATCGTGCTGGTCAATGAGTTCCTGTAGCTTGGCCTGCTCATCCATCACCGCCTGCATCTTATCCGGATCTTCCAGTACCGCAGGGTCGCCAAATTTTTCGTTGCAGGCCTCGTAAGCTTTCAGGGTGTCAACAACTTCCTGAACGCCTTCCTCAACCACCTGACGAACGGTCTTATTTTCATCTAATTGAGGTTCCTGCTCGAGGTAACCCACTGAATAACCGGGTGAGAATACCACATCGCCCTGATAGTTCTTTTCAACGCCGGCAATGATCTTAAGAAGCGTTGATTTACCCGATCCGTTCAATCCGATGATACCAATTTTGGCACCGTAGAAAAACGACAGGTAAATATTATTTAATACTTTTTTTTGGGGTGGAAACGTCTTGCTGACGCCCACCATGCTGAATATGATTTTTTTATCGTCAGACATGTTATTGTTATTTGTGTTTTTGCAAAAGTAGTGAATACAAAACGATTTGTATGCTTCTTTGTCGTTAGTGTCTTGCCTGGCCCTGATGGTGATGGCAATAACCGTTGGTATTACTGGTTTTATTGCGGCATCGTTGACCCGTTGATTGGGTGGTGCCACGACATTGTCCGCTTAAAGAGCTCGTTGTTTTTTGGTGTGTGGGTGCTTTGCTGTGTGGTGTAAATTTCCAGGCCGAAATATCGGAATGTGCTTCCAGCCGTGCCTCTTTATCATCATTCATCGAGGCAAAAAAATCAATGCCTGTGAGCGATTCTACCTTGTCAACACTCACCACGTAGTTTTGTAAAGGTTCTTTGCAGGCTTCATTCGGCAGAATCAGGGCGATCATCTTTTCTGCGCCCGTGGGGTCGTACACTATTTTGTAATAATGGCCGGGTACGCTTACTTTATTGGCACCTATGCTCGCTTTTTTAGTATTTAGGATGGGACCTGTAACAACGTGTATCTCCTCGGAGTTTCGGGCCCAGTCGCGGACCAGTGACTCCAGGTTTTTCCAGATGCCCCGGTTAAAAGCGGGTAGTTGTGGCGACATATTGGATAGGTAGAACGATTCGGACATGGCTGTTCTGCTGTGCTTCATGGAACCGGCAGGTGCGAGATGGCCGCGATCGAAGCCCGACCCTTTGTAGTCCGATAGGGTAGCCGAACCGCTTGTTACCTTTGGGTCGGGACGGAAGTTATCCGTACGGGCTTCACTGCCTGCCAGGCTTGCCTTGCTAATGGTGTAATAAACCCACTCAGGCTGTTCATCGGCCTCAGAATAGGAAAGGGAGTAATAGTTGTGTTTAATTACCTGTCCGGTGGTGGAGCTGGGGGCAAGTCCTTCGCCATGAGATGTCGCAGCAAAGAGCACAAAGGCGATTGTGAGAATGAATTTTATCGGATGCATTTTTAATAGAGGTTTGTAAATAAATAGGAAGAGGCAAAAGTAATATTTATCTGTTTCTCCGGAATTGATGGCACTCACAAACGACTCCATCTACAAAATATTTGCATTCACGTTCGTATGTTGTTCTTTGATCACTGTTAAGGTCCTTTCTGCCAATTAGCTGTTTTGTGAGCTTTAAAAATGGGTAGATGCCATTGACAGTACTTAGGTCTGCGTGTAAATTAAGTTGTCATCCCGCCTGAGAATTTACATTTATGAATATGATAAATGATAGCACAAATACTCAGCAAAATGAAAAAGATCTTTACTCTAGTCGTTTTTTTAATGGGCTTGACGATGGGTTTGTTTGCTCAAACTCTGGTGTCGGGCTTTATTTCAACAGATTCAACGTGGACTGTTGATGGATCTCCTTACGAGGTTATTTCAAACCTGCAGATTACTTCTTCCGGATCATTAACGATTGACCCCGGCGTAGAGGTATGGATTGAGTCGAATACAAGCATAATAGTAGATGGTGATTTGATCGCCAACGGGACATTGGGTAATCGTGTCCTTATCACGTCGCGGAAGTCGCCCGGTAGTCGAGCTAAAGGCGACTGGAATGAAATTAATGTGCGCACCGGTGGCTCAGCGTCCTTCAATGCTACCACGATTGAATATGGAGGGTATAGTTCTTCCTATAACATTGCGTACAGTTGTTTGAGTAGCAGTGGGGGGCTAATTACTGTTGCTGATAATTGTATAATTAAAGATTCTAACAATAGTGGTTTGGAAATTGGGAATGACGGTGTTGTACAAATCGAAGGTGCCCAAATTACGGCCTGTCGCTGGCCTGTTGTATATGGTAGTGTGGCCAGTTTAATTTGCAACCTTGCTGCGGTAGATATTTTGGGCAATACTTTTAACGGGGCCTATGTGAATTTTGCTTCTGTGGACAGCGATATGACTTTAGATACACTACCTGTGCCTTATGTTTTTAATGAAGAACTAACGATTCAGTCAGGATCAACATTGACTGTAAGAGCGGGTAATATCATTAAAATCAATGGCCCGAGTGTAAACGTAAATGGAACCTTTATTACTGAAGGTTCACTTTCGGAAAGGGTTTATATTACTTCCTATCAAAATGATGGAAGGGGTGGTGATACCAATAATGATGGTACATCTACGATTGCTGCCCCGGGTAATTGGGACGATATTTATGTTCCGGCAGGAGGCGTGGCTGTGTTCAATGCCACCACCATTGAATATGGTGGATATAGCTCTACTTATAACATTAATTACAGCAGCCTTTATAATAACGGAGGCTCTATTAC
Organism: Carboxylicivirga longa; assembly: GCF_050589825.1. Lineage (NCBI taxonomy): Bacteria > Pseudomonadati > Bacteroidota > Bacteroidia > Marinilabiliales > Marinilabiliaceae > Carboxylicivirga > Carboxylicivirga longa. The sequence continues at coordinate 56,325 of NZ_JBNGOZ010000011.1, forward strand.
CCTTGCCGATGATTGTGTAATAAGGGAATCGACTAATGTTGGTTTGCGCTTAAATAATGGAGGTAATACGCATTTTGAAAGTGGACAAATAAACGATTGTCGCTGGCCGATTGTTTATCACAGCGCATCCGATTTGACCTTTTCTCATAGCAATGTTGATATTGCTGACAATACCTTCAACGGAGCCTATGTGAATTTCGGATACCTCAATGAAACGATGACGCTTGATACCTTGAACGTGCCATATGTCATCAATGGAAACCTATATGTGCAGTCGCCGGCTGCCCTAAATATTCTTGCAGGTAATGTTATAAAATTCAATAATAGCAATATTTACGTCCGGGGCATCTTGAAAGCCAATGGTTCGGAGGATGATATTATTTATTTTACATCTTATCAAAACGATAATCTGGGAGGAGACACCAATAATGATGGCGCTGCCACTCCGCCGGCTGCCGGAAACTGGGGTTCCATCCGGTTCGAAGATGGTAGTGATGATGCTCAGTGTAGTATTACCAATGCTGACTTTTCATTTGGGGGTAGGGGCAACCGTGCCCCTGTGTGGGTGCAAAATTCTTCACCAACTATCGAGAATTGTAATTTCGAAAATAATTACATTGGTGCCTATATCGAATTTGATTCCAGTCCGAGCTTCAGGTATAACACCATTGGATCATCTTCGCTGGTGCCTTTTGCCTTAACACTTGATGCTACCCCTGACTTTACCGATAACACTTTCTCTTTTTCAGATAATGAATATGATGCCATTGGTATAATTAGCAGTACGATGGTGGCGAGTGCCACTTTGCCTCAGCGCGATGTGACCGGTATACCTAATGTTACCTATCTATTGCTGGGCGCAGTTACCATACCCGAGGCAATCACGCTTACGATTGATCCGGGAGTGGTAATTAAAGGCAGGAGCCAATATCATTTGTTTATTGTAGAGGGGACATTAATTGCCGATGGGCAGGATAATGATAACCGCATTACTTTTACTTCTGTTTACGACGACACCTTTGGTAACCCAACGGATACCAATAAAGACGGTTCGCAAACAGATCCTGCTATTGGCAATTGGGGGGGTATTGTTTTTGAAAATACCAGCGATGACGAGCGTTGTGTTCTTAATTATACCCGCTTGCAATATGGATCCATGCCCGGGCGTTATTATAATACGCAATATATTAGCGGTGGTGAGGTGACACTGGAAAATGCCAGTCCTCTGATTACTAATAATATTATCAAAGATTGTCACTACGGGATATATGCTTTTCAGGCATCTCATCCTGAGGTGTTGAATAATGAATTTGTTAACACAAGCTATACACCGGTGGCGCAATCGCTCAATGCCATGCCACAATACGCGGGCAATACATTTGTTAATCCGGGCTGGACAGCCATTGGTATTATTGGTGAAAAACTGGGTTTTGATGCCACCCTTGATAAAGATACTTTGGCCGGTTATGAAAACATCTCCTATGTTCTTTTGGATAATTTAACGATTAATTCCGGTACTCAGGTTGAGGTTAAACCGGGTATTATCTTGAAATTTAACCAGAATAAAGCCATTACGGTTGGTGGTGGCTTTAAATGCTCAGGCTTGGATAACGACTCCATTACCTTTACATCCATCAAGGATGATAATTATGGAGTGCCGCAGGATACCAAGAATGACGGTGATGCAGAAAGTCCCTCTGCTGGTGATTGGTCAACACTTCGTTATACAGGAACGGCAGATGATGATTATAACAATATTATCTATACACGTTTATTGTATGGTGGTGGGAATAACTACGGAGTAGTTACTTGGGTTGATGCCGGGGGATCAATAGCTGCCAGCCTAATTAGTGACTCTTATTATTATGGTTTGAGGTGCGATGGAGTGTCTACTCCCAATTGGTCTGACCGTGTTATCATTCAGAATTGTCGTCTTGACCCCATAGCACAGTCTCTATTGGCATTGCCGGATATGTCTTTTACTTCGCCCGATATTGCCTCGAATGGAAATGGCAGTAACGGAATTTTTATCCTGGAGGGTAATCTGTCCAGCTCTGCCGAATTGGCTAAGCAGGATGTGGGAGGCATTTATAATATCGCTTATATCATCGACCGTTTAACCATTGGCGAAAATGCTATTCTAAATATTGAGCCGGGTGTGGTTGTTAAATTTCGGAATTACTACAGTGGTATAACCGTTGACGGGGCACTGACTGCCAATGGTACCCCTGAGGAGAAGATTGTTTTTACATCCATTAAAGATGACTCCAAAGGTGGGGATACGAATGATGATGGGGTAGAATCAAACCCACAGAAAAATGACTGGCAACGTATTGTTTTTAATGCTTCTGCCCTGGAGGAATTTAATCTTCTGAACAACTGTATCTTGAATTATGGTGCTTATACTTACTCTAATTACGGGAAAAACAGGAGTATGGTGGATATCTTCGATGCCTTTGTTGAGGTGGATAGTGTTCAGGTTGAACATAGTCGCTACGGAGGTATTGGAATCTTTGGAAGCTCCAATGCTGTTGTTACCAACTCACAGTTTAATAATATTGATGAAACACCGGTTATTATCAGCATGTTTGCCAAGCCGGAATTTGAAAATAATGGCGTTTCTAATCTGGGTATTGTTGCCATAGGTGTAGCCCAGGAAACCTATTCCCTGGATGACACCATCCCACAACGCGATTTTGGGGGTATAGAGGATATCACCTATTTTATTTACAATACGCTTACGGTGAATTCAGGAACCAACATCGTAATACCTGCCGGAACGATATTTAAGACCAATGGACGATCAGCCTTCAATGTAGAAGGAGCGCTTCAGGTGAATGGTGAGCCCGGCAATCCGGTTGTGTTCACCGATCTGAAGGATGATGCCTATGGTAACCCGGAAGATACCAACGATAATGGTGAGGCTGATAGCCCTGTTATACGAAATGTGCCCGTAATTACCTATCAGGATATCTCAAACGATGATTCATGTTCTGTAGAGAATGCCATATTCCGTTATGCCAGAAGTGGAATTAACATGCAGCAGGCAGCGCCTGATATTAGCGCTACCCTGTTTGAAAACTGCACCTGGGGAGTTGAACTGAGGGGTGTTTCAACCCCGGCGCTTACCCATAGTACTTTTAACGATTTGACTTATGCCCCCATGGTTATTTCACTGGTGTCATTTCCCCGCGATACCGTGAATAATGTTATCAGTGGAACCACCTATAAGGCCATCGGTATATTGGCCAATGAGGAGCTGGTGCAGGATGTCACGCTTCGAAAAAATAATTTTGCCGGCGTCAGAAATATACCTTATTATTTCTCGGGCGATTATTCAATTGGTACCAGTGTCAACTTGTCTATCGATCCGGGTGTGATTTGTAAGTTTCATCAGGGTGCCAGGCTCACCGTTAAACGTGGGCTGATTGCGGAAGGTGGCGCTACGGCCGATAGTGTGATTGTCTTTACCGATATAAAAGACGATTTTTTTGGCGGTGACACCGATTCCAATGGACCCTACGCTTATAGTAATAACTACTATAACTGGGATGGTATTCTCTTTACCGACGAAGCCTATGATGATTCATGTCGACTCGATCATTGCGTGATCCGTTATGCCGGTTATTCTTCAGCAGAAGCAGCTGTGGCTATGGACAAAGCCAGTCCGTTAATTACCAATTCCAGTCTGACTTACAATGCTAATGGCGTAAGGGCAGCAGGCGCTTCTAATCCGGTGATCAATCATTGCGATTTATATGGAAATACTTATTTCGGCGTTCAGAATGTAGATCAGGCTTATATTATTGATGCACGCTATAATTATTGGGGTAGCAATACCGGTCCTACCCATGCTTCTAACCCCGGTGGCACAGGTGATGCCGTTACCGATAGGGTAGATTATTCTGATTTTACTAGCGGTGGTTTTACGAATCCTTTGATGGGAGATGTTAGTCTCAATGGTCATATTCAGGCTTACGATGCTTCGCTGATATTGCAGCATGCGGCAAGTGTTATCACGCTTAGCGATCTTCAGCAATCGGTTGCTGATGTATCGGGTGCGGCCGGTATTACGGCCTATGATGCATCGCTGGTATTGCAATATGTATCTGGTATTATTTCCAGTTTTCCTGCCGAAGTGCTTAAGAGCTCCGGGGAGACTAATGTTGATGTAACTGCTTTCTTTAGTCTGGATGATTGTTATCCGGAAGAAAATGAATTCACCAGTCGCTTAAAGCTTAGTAATGCCAATGGATTATTAGGGGCTGATATTACCCTGTATTTTAACCCGGAAATATTGCAACTTAAGCAGGTGAACGAAGGGGATATGAATACATTGATGTCCTATAGTATTAACAATGATGAGGGCACGGTTGATTTGGCCTTTGCCTGGTCCGAAAGCGCCGGTGGAGATGGATTGCTGGCTCTTTTCGACTTTGAAGTAGTTACAAACTCGGCTGCCGAAACGCTTATTGGATTTGAGGAACTGCTTGTTAATGAGCAGAACTTTATCGGCAACAGCAAAGAGGGTTTGGTTGTTCTGCCAATCAACACGCTATTGGATGAAATTGAAATTGATAAAGCTGCTCTTCACCCAATTTATCCAAATCCAAGTGATGGCTTTATTGAGTTTTACTACGATGTGGCGGATGATGATAGTCAGGTCAGCATATCGGCTTATGCACCTGATGGAACCCTGATAACAACATTGTTTACAGGTGCTCTTAATAGTGGACGTTATCATTACAGCGCTTCTGATTTGGACACTTACCATGGTGTTGTCATTATCAAGTTAATGGTTGATGATCAGTTATTCACTCAAAAAGTTGTGTTCAAATGATTAAGCAGGTAAACATACGTGATCTCAGGTATTATCTGTTTACCATGTCAGTGTGGCTGATGTTTTTTGGATCAGTCAGGGCTGACATAGGTCTGCGGATTGCCCATGTAACGGGTGTTGTGGGTGATGTTGTTGAGGTGCCTGTTTATGTTGACACATCGCTTACATCCCTTGATGTACTGGCTTTTCAGGTGGCTGTTGATTATAATTCCAGCTTGCTTGAGGCACTGGATCCAACATTTGACGGAACCATGTCGGAATCATGGGGTACGCCCGTTTATAATATTGCACAGCAGGGCCGGGTGTCCTTTAGCAATGCCGGGGTGATCCCTTTATCAGGCACGGGAGTATTGGCTTATTTGCACTTTCGCTTAAAACAAGCGGGTACGGCATATCTGAATTTCAAGGTAGGAGAAGAAACATTGTTTAACGAGGGGAGTATTGCTTTATACCTCACCAACGGGCGTGTTTCAATCAGCCCCTTGCCGTATCTTAATTTTTCGCCCAACGGGGGTGTTGTTGTAGTCGGCGAAACGCTTCAATATAATGTCTCTCACGGCGCAGCACCATACAGCTGGGCTACCACCGATCCTTCGGTGGCTGTAATCAGTCCTTCAGGACTGATTACAGGAGTATCTCCCGGCCTGATAAGGGTTATCGCTACTGATGCGCTTGGTGTGACCGATACAGCCGATGCCTATGTTGAAGTGGTGCCTTTCCTTATAACCATAAGGGATACTTCTTACTATCAGAATAATGAAGTTGTTATTCCTGTGAATATTTCCTTGCTCGATGATTATGATGTGGTGAGTGGCGAGGTGAGCCTAGGCTATAACAGCAGCATTTTAACGGCTGATGAGGTACTTTATGCAGGCAGTATACTCGAGGGTGTGAGCACACGATCGGCAAACCTGAGTGCAAGTGGTGTGCTGAGTGTGAGCTTTGCCTCGGCAATAAGCCTGATGGGTGATGGTCCTCTCTTTTATATTCGTTTTCGTGTGGCCGATCGTTCTTCCGGAGCCGGTTGGATTGATGTGCTCGATGCATTGTTTAATGAGTCACTCAAAGCAAAAATCGACAGGGGTTATTTCTCCATAATCAGTCTGCCGGGGCTTAACGTTACACCTTCAACAGCTCAGCTTCTTCTTGGTCAGTCTATGGATTTCAATGTGAGTGGCGGGGTGCCACCCTATAACTGGTCCGTCTCTGATCCTTCTCTCGCCAGTATTAATCAGGATGGCATATTAACGGCTTTAGCAGGAGGTCAGGTGATGCTGTTTGTAACAGATCCGCGTGGATCGTTGGGACAATCCGGAACCATCGATCTTTATGATGGCAGTATTGACCTGGGCAATATCATCGTGCCGGCAAATGAAAATACGGCTCTATTGCCGGTTTACCTTCTTTCGGATGTAGCAATGAGTCCTGTGGTTAGCCTTTCGGGAACAATCGATTTTGATGATACAAAAATTCTCGACATGGCGGTAAGCAACGATGGAACGGCCACCGAATCCTGGGCTTTTTCCGATAGGTTGCAGGGTGATCATTTTCAGTTTGCCGGAGCCGGGGTTACCGGCGTGGCTGGTGATGTTACCATGCTTTCACTGGATGTAACTTTGGCAGAAGGTTTGCCGGTAGGGCAGGTGATCCCGGTTAATCTGACAGATATGATGGTAAACGAAGGAAGACCGCGACTCAATATCATAAGTGGAGCAATTGAAATTGGAGAGCCAACGGCAGTCAACCAACCCGGACAAGATGGGATAAAGGTTGTTTATCTGCCCGGTATTGTGCGGGTTATTAATTTACCGGATGATTGTCGATATATTTCACTGTATGCCATGACCGGACAACAAATAGAGATGGTCAGGTCTGAGGGTTCCCAATATGATTTCTTTACAAATTCGTATAAAAAGGGAATCTATATTCTCAAATTTGATGGCAAAATTGACCGCTATGTGAAAGTTAGATTCTAATTTAGATCGAAAGAAATGGTGGTAAACCAAAAAGAGGAGAAACTCAAATGAATTTCTCCTCTTTCTGTGGGCGATGAGGGAGTCGAACCCCCGACCCCTTGGGTGTAAACCAAGTGCTCTAAACCAACTGAGCTAATCGCCCT
>NZ_JBNGOZ010000011.1:63380-149267 GCF_050589825.1 Carboxylicivirga longa
GTGGGCGATGAGGGAGTCGAACCCCCGACCCCTTGGGTGTAAACCAAGTGCTCTAAACCAACTGAGCTAATCGCCCTGATATATTCAGGTAATTTCAATAATCGTGTTTAATTGATCTCGTTATATCAATTTTGTTTGTTTGCTCTTGTTGTATCTCCTTTCAAAAGCGATGCAAATGTATACCTCTTTTTTGTTACCTCCAAATATAATTAAAACTTTTCTAGCGCGTCAGCTACAATAAATGTACTTCCTCCGATGAATATCAAGTCGTTGGGGGTTGCATTTTTTTTAGCCGCTTCTATGGCCTTATTCACATTGGGGTAGGCATCACCGATTAAACCGGCTGTTGCAGCCATTGTTTTAAGTTGATTTTCGGCAAGACTTCTAGGGATAGCAGCCTTCGTAAAATAATATTTAGCATTTTGAGGGAGTAGCTTAAGCACTGCTTCATGGTCTTTGTCATTTACCATCCCCAGTACAATGTGAAGCTTTTGGTGGGGTGTATTCAGCAATTGCTCAACCAGCATCCTTATGCCGTCTTTGTTATGTCCTGTATCACAAATAATGCGTGGGTTGTAGCCCAGGTATTGCCAGCGTCCCAGCAGTCCTGTATTCTTAACTACATTATTTAGTCCCTGATAGACGTGATCCTGTTTAATGTCAAATTCTTTCCTGCGAAGTTGATCGATGGAGGATAATACAGTAACTATGTTTTTTGACTGATAGTTTCCCAATAAATCCAGCTTTAAGTCCACATAAGCCACATCCTGTCCTTTAAATATCTGGAAAACCTGTCGGTCATCAAGTGCAAGTGTTGCCGTTGATACTTTGTATTGTTCATCGGCAAATAGAATGCTTGTCCCCCTTTCTTTTGCAATCGCTTTAAATACCTTGCAGGTTTCTGTTTGCGTTTGCCCTACAACGAGGGGTACTTCATTTTTGATAATGCCTCCTTTTTCGGCTGCAATTTGCCCTAAACTATCACCTAAAAATGCGGTATGATCCTTTCCTATGTTGGTAATGACGGATAGCTCCGGTGTGATGATATTGGTTGAGTCGAGTCGACCCCCCATGCCCACTTCAACAACCGCCACATCAATATTTTCGTCTCTGAAATAGTCAAAGGCCATGGCTACCGACATTTCAAAGAACGAGGGTTGCAGGCGCGTGATGATCTCCTGGTGTTTATCAACGAAAGCAGTAACCTTCTGCTCAGGTATCATGGCTCCGTTGATGCGTATGCGTTCTCTGAAATCCCTGAGGTGAGGCGATGTATAAAGTCCTACTTTGTAGCCGGCTGTCTGTAGTACCGAAGCCAAACAGTGTGAAACGCTGCCTTTGCCATTGGTGCCGGCCACATGAATTGTTTTGTACTGCTTGTGCGGATGATCAAAATATTGATCGAGCGCCAGCGTGGTAGATAGGTCGGCCTTGTAGGCAGCCTGTCCTATGCGCTGATACATGGGCAGTTGGGCAAATAAAAAATTGAGGGTTTCTTTATACGTCATGGTGCAAAAATATTGCTTAATCTCACAATAGCCATCATTTTTTCTATATCTTTAAGAGAAACAAAACCGTACCTTATGGCTAAAAAATTATTTATTCTCGACACAAATGTTCTCTTACACGATCACAAATGTATCTACAATTTTGAGGAAAACGATGTGATAATTCCCATTGTTGTGCTTGAAGAGCTTGACCGTTTTAAGAAAGGGAATGATTTAATTAATTTTCAGGCACGTGAATTTGCACGTGAAATGGATAAGATGGCGGGAGAAAAAGCCTTCAAAGAAGGAATTCCGCTGGGTACTAACAAGGGCAAGTTGTTTGTTGCAACCGGTAAGCCTATTCCTGAGCTGATGAAAGAATCTTTCAGCGAAAATACCTCCGATCATCGTATATTGGCCATTGCGCTGCATGTGAAAGATACTTTCCCCAAACGGCAGACATCGCTTATCACCAAAGATATTAATTTGCGCTTGAAGGCTAAATCGCTGGGCTTGTCAGCCGAAGATTACGAGAATGATAAGGTGAAAGACATTGATGTGCTCGATAAGGGAGTTGAGATACTGGAAGATTTTGATAACGCGCTTATCGAAGCCCTCTATCAGCATCAGGGTATACCTGTAGGTGAGTTTCCATATGGAGAGCGTCTGCCTGCCAATCAATATTTTGTGTTGCGCAATGGTAACCAATCGGTGCTGGCGCAGAATGATGTGGCGGCCGGCTTAATCCGCCGGGTAGAGAAGCATGGTGCCTATGGTATTGAACCCCGCAATGCTGAGCAGACTTTCTCGCTCAATGCACTTTTAAATCCTGATATTAAGCTGGTTTCGTTAACAGGTAAGGCCGGTACGGGTAAAACACTCCTTGCCCTGGCAGCCGCTTTGCAGCAGCATAAGCAGTACCGGCAGGTATTATTGGCGCGTCCCATTGTACCGCTGGCTAATCGCGATTTGGGTTTTCTGCCGGGTGATGTAAACGAGAAGATTGGACCATATATGCAGCCCTTGTTTGATAATTTAGGTGTGATAAAAAGTCGATTTAAGTCGGCCAGTAAAGAGGTCAATAATCTGGATGAGATGCTGAAGAATGAACAGTTGGTGATTACGCCACTGGCCTATATCAGGGGCAGGAGTCTGTCAGATGCATTTTTTATTGTGGATGAGGCGCAAAACCTTACTCCTCACGAAGTTAAGACCATAATAACCCGCGCCGGGGAAGGCACCAAAATGGTATTTACAGGGGATGTGCAGCAGATCGACTCGCCTTATTTGGATATGCAATCCAACGGACTGGCCTACCTGACCGATAAGATGAAGGGGCAGGAGTTGTTTGCGCATGTTAATCTGGTGAAAGGAGAGCGCAGTTATTTGGCTGAGTTAGCTTCCGACCTTTTATAGCGAATGATGCCGGGCTTTTCGTAAGCCTGGTTTTGCCTTTTAACATCCTATGTTGTCATCTGATGCATACGGTTGTTTGCTGCTTTTTGCTTTTTTCTACCTTTGCAATTTACTTGATGTTATACAATGATTGATAATTCGGTTTTTGAAAATAAAAAAGTAGCGTTTCACACCTTTGGCTGTAAGTTAAATTTTAGTGAAACATCAACGGTTGCACGTACCATGATGGAGGCGGGTTTTGCAAAGGTGGACATCTCTGAAGCGGCCGATGTGTATGTGTTCAATACCTGCTCGGTAACTGAGCTGGCCGATAAAAAGTGTAAGCAGGTGATCCGAAAGGCCATTAAGCAGAATCCCGATGCTTTTGTGGTGGTTACCGGCTGTTTTGCACAGCTTAAACCCGATGATGTATCCAATATTGAAGGTGTGGATCTGGTGCTGGGCTCCAACGAGAAATTTGATATACTGCAATATTTGGAGGACTGCAAGAAAACGGATCATGCCGAGATACATGCCGGCGAGATCGGTAAAAATAAAACCTTCAAGCCTTCCTTTTCGTTTGGCGACCGCACGCGTTGCTTTTTAAAGGTACAGGATGGTTGTGATTATTTTTGCAGTTACTGCACCATCCCCTTTGCCCGGGGGCGCAGTCGCAGCGATACCGTTGCCCGCACTGTGGAGCAGGCACGAAAGGCGGCAGCAGGAGGTGCCAGGGAAATTATACTCACGGGCGTTAATATTGGTGATTTTGGTAAGGCCAACGGTGAGTCTTTTTATGAACTTGTGCAGGCGCTCGATACCATTGAGTCCATTGATCGTTTTCGTATATCATCCATCGAACCCAATTTGTTAACCGATGAAATCATAAGGTTTGTAGCTGCTTCCAGCAAGTTCATGCCGCACTTTCATATTCCCCTACAGTCGGGATCGGACAAGGTATTGAAGCTGATGAAGCGGAAATATGATACGGCCCTTTTTAAGCAGAAGATAGAAGCTATAAAGGCCTTGATGCCCCACGCTTTTATAGGTGTTGATGTGATTGTGGGTGTTAGTGGCGAGTCGGATGATGATTTTGCGGAAACGCATCAGTTCTTATCGGATCTGCCCATTTCGCAGTTGCATGTCTTTACTTACTCGGAGCGCCCCAATACTCAGGCTTTAAAAATTGAGGAGGTGGTGCCTGTGGCCGCTCGCAAAGAGCGTAGTAAAGTGTTGCATGCCTTATCGGATAAGATGACGCGGTATTTCTATAAGCAGTTTGTGGGCCAGCAGATGCCTGTTTTGTTTGAGGGTGCCGAGCACGATGGAATGATTAATGGTTTTACCCCCAATTATATAAAGGTAGCCGTGCCTTACAAAGGTTCGTTGAGCAATACCATCAAAAGCGTAAAATTGAAACACTTGTCTTTGGGAAATTCCTCCATGGACGGTGAACTAATATGAGCCTATGGACTATCAGTCACTATGTAACCAGGTTTGCGATATTGCCAGGGAAACGGGGCAGTTTATAAAAGATGAGCGCAATAATGCACGTTTGAGCATTGAGGAGAAAGGCAGTAATGACTATGTGACCCAGGTGGACAAAGCATCGGAGGTCAGAATTATTAAGGCCCTTAGTGCTTTGTTGCCCACCAGTGGTTTTATTGCTGAAGAGGGTACCGCCAGTAAGCGGGGTGCTGTTTATAACTGGATCATTGATCCCATTGACGGTACCACGAATTTTATTCATGGCCTGTCGCCCTATGCTATTAGCATAGCGTTGCAAGAGGATGATCAACTGGTTTTGGGTGTTATTTATGAAATAGGTCTTGATGAGTGCTTTTACGCCTACAAAGGATCACCTGCTTATCTAAATGGTCGGGTAGTGAAAGTATCATCTACGCAAACTGTGAAAGATAGTCTGATTGCCACGGGTTTTCCTTACTCCAACTATTCGCGTATGACCGGATTTATGGCCTCCCTGCAGTACTTTATGGAGCATTCCCGAGGCTTGCGACGCCTGGGGTCTGCGGCAACCGACCTGGCGTATGTTGCTTGTGGTCGCTTTGATTCTTTTTATGAGTACAATCTGAAGCCATGGGATGTGGCAGCAGGTGCTTTTCTAGTGCAGCAAGCCGGCGGTTGTGTTTGTGACTTCAGTGGGGGTGATAATTATGTTTTTGGACAGGAGATTATTGCAAGTAATGCAGCTACTCATAATGAGTTTAAGCGGGTGGTTTCAGAAATTATGGGTTAATTATGAGTAGATTAGGTAATTATATCGCCTTGGTTTTTTTGTGGTTGTTTAGTTTACAACCTTTTTTTATTCTGTATAGGTACTCCGATATACTCTATCATATCATTCGTTTGATTGGATACCGTCGGTCTGTAATCAATGAGAACCTTCGCTATGCCTACCCGGATAAATCGGATGAGGATATTCGTGAAATGCGGCTTAAGTTTTATAGGGGATTCTGTGATATTATTATCGAAACAATTAAGTTTCAAACAATGAGTGAGCGTCAGTTGCGTAAGCGTTTCACCTTTAAGAATATTGAATATGTCAATACCGTGGCAGAGGCGGGTAAAGATGTTGTTGCAGTAATGGGGCATTATGCTTGTTGGGAGTGGATGTCGTCTATTAACCTGCATGCGCGCATGCAGTGCTGTGCTACTTATCGGCCACTGAAAAACAAAATATTTGATAAGCATATGCTTAAGGTGCGCAGTCGTTGGGGGAGTTTGAATTTTACCATGCAAAGCACCATGCGCGAATTGGTGAAACTGAGGCAAAATGATCAGCGTTTTCTTATTGGGCTATTGGCCGATCAGTCGCCGGATAAGAATAAGATACAATACTGGACTAAGTTTCTGAACCAGAATACGGCCGTATTGTTGGGGCCTGAGAAAATGGCGAAGGCCTTTAAGGCAGTTGTGGTCTTTTTAAGGGTAAGTAGGATAAAACGTGGTTATTACGAGGTAAATGTAATACCCCTTACTGAAGACGCAGCAGCAACGTCGGATTACGAGATTACGGAGAAGCATCTTCAGTGCCTCGAAAATATAATTATGGAGCGTCCTGAAGACTGGCTATGGTCGCATAAGCGTTGGAAATACTCCGAAACGCGGGAGATAACTACTTAATAGGGTTTTAATTATATGTCAAAAACGGCAGTTGTAATATTAAATTGGAATGGCCAGGCTTTGCTTGAGAAGTTTCTTCCGCTTGTGTTAGCTCATTCTGTGTGTGATGGGGTGGAGGTTATAGTGGCCGATAATGCTTCAAGCGATGATAGTGTTGATTTCTTGCGCGAACATTATCCCGGGCTGAGGTGTATAGAGCTGGATCAAAACTATGGCTTTGCAGGGGGCTATAATAAAGCGCTGAGTCAGGTGGAAGCCGATTATTATTTGCTGCTGAACAGCGATGTGGCACCCGAGGCTAACTGGTTACCTCCCTTGATAAATGCCATGGATACAATGCCCGATCTGGGTGCCTGCATGCCCAAGGTGCGCGCCTATAATTCGCCGGATAGTTTTGAGTATGCCGGTGCGGCCGGTGGATATATCGATGTGTTCGGGTATCCATTCTGTCGTGGACGCATACTCAACAGTATAGAGGATGATGCGGGACAGTACAATACGCCACTTTCAGTTTTTTGGGCCACGGGAGCTGCCTTGATGATTCGTGCTGATTTATACAGAAAATCAGGCGGTCTCGATGAAAGTTTTTTCGCCCATATGGAAGAGATTGATTTGTGCTGGCGATTGAAGAATTTGGGTCATGATATTATGGTTTTCCCTCAATCGGAAGTACTGCATGTGGGCGGGGCAACTTTAAGTCAGTATAATGCCCGAAAAACTTATCTGAACTTCCGTAATAACTTGTTGATGATGGTGAAGAATCTTCCCGGATGGCAGCTGCTGCCAATTCTTTTTGTTCGCATGGTGCTGGATGGCGTGGCAGGACTTCATTTCATGGCAAAAGGAGAGTTGAAGCATTTGCTTGCGGTTGTAAAGGCACATTTTAGTTTCTACGGGCGCCTGCCCGATGTGCTCGCAAAACGCCGTCAGCTGGCACCATTACGTGTAAAAACGAAACATAAAGAGGTATATCCGCAGAGTATTATCTGGGCCTTTTATTTTAAGGGTCTGCACCACTTTAGTCAGCTAAAGCACTTTCACCTCGACTAAAGGTGGCTGAGTACTTTCTCCAGCTGATTACTTCGCGAGCCCTTAATCAATATGTACGCATTTCTCACAGGTTCTTGGTCAATAGCATGAATCAGGCTTTCCGTATCGGGAAAAACAATCATTTTTGACGGAATATTGTTCAGGTCCTCAAATTCGCTGCCCACCAAAAACACCTGTGCTGCCCCAATCGATTCTATGGTAGCGATTAGCTTGCGGTGCTCATCTGTGCTGTCGGCGCCCAACTCTTTCATACCTCCCAGTATCAATACTTTGTTTTCTGCCTCCGTTTGAGCAAAATGTTGCAAGGCGGCCTGCATACTCGTTGGATTAGCATTGTAGGCATCCATGATAATACGGTTGCTGCCCGATTCAATGTATTGCGAACGGTTATTGCTTGGGATATAATTTTCCAGCGCCTCATTAATGTCTTCCGCAGCTACGCCCAGATGATGACCAATACAAATAGCCGATAAAATGTTTTCGAAGTTATAAGTACCAATCAGCTGAGTGTTTACTTTATGTGAGGAGCCTTGAGGTAGGTGCCAACGAATGCCCACAAAAGGCGTTTTCGCTGTGATCTGTCCTGTAATCTGGCTATTTTGCGTGCCATAGCTTAAGCATTCGTTAAGTCCGGTCGCCATAGCTTTCAGGTGTTTATTATCGGTATTAATAAACACTCGTCCTCCCGTTTTGTGCATGTATTGATATAGCTCGCCTTTGGCGGTTTTAACACCCTCGAAGGAACCAAATCCCTCCAGGTGTGCCTTGCCCACATTGGTGATTAGTCCATAATTGGGTTCGGCTATGCGACACAGAAAATCGATTTCTCCTATATGATTGGCGCCCATCTCCACTACACCCATCTCCAATGAGCTGTCCATGCTGAGCAGTGTTAGCGGAACTCCAATGTGGTTGTTGAAGTTGCCAGCGGTGGCTTTCAGACGATATTTTTTTGACAGAACAGCGGCTACCAGCTCTTTGGTGGTGGTTTTGCCATTAGTGCCGGTAATGGCAAGGATGGGGATGTTAAGGTAACGCCTGTGATAGCGTGCCAGGTTCTGCAGGCAGGTCAATACATCTTCCACCAAAAACACATTGGGCTCACCCAGCAAGGCTTTGTCATCGGCAACGGCATAGGCGGCTCCTTTGGCAAGCACTTCGCGCACATATTTATTTCCATCAAAAGAGGCCCCTTTTAAAGCGAAAAAGATCGTGCCCTGGTTGGCGGCACGGCTATCAGTTGAAACGCCTTGTGAGGCGAGAAATGCTTTATGTATGCTGGCTAATTGCGTCATGGCAGTTAATGTTCTTAAAGGTTTGTATAGGCAAAAATAAAAAAAGAGGCTAACTTACTAAGTTAGCCTCCTGGAATATTCTGCTATCGAAATTATTTCTTGCTTTGTATTGGGCTGCCTACACGGGTCATGGCACAACGGAATCCCAGGTCATCACGACTTTCGCGTTCGTCGAGGTAGCGGCGTGTGCCCGGTGCCAACCAATAGGCGCGGTCTCTCCAGCCACCGCCTTTGTATACCCTTGAACGGTCAGTTACCAGACTACCCAGGCTGCTGTTAGCCGATCCGGCGTACATGCTGCTGGTATTGGCATCTACATCATTCCAGCTTTCACCAACCACTGCGTTTGAGGTGGCATCACCATCGGCATAGTTGCGGTTGTCGGCAGTGCGGTAGTTCTTACGGTTTAGGATATCCTTGTCTTCTTCATTACGGTAACGGATACGACCAAGGCTGTCTTTTTCAACAATGTAGCCTTCTTCATCAAGCACCTTTTGCTGGAATACGTTACCCCGGAATGGACTGAACTCCTCCACATCCTCGAATGAAAGAGGGCGGTATACATCGGCTACCCACTCGTTTACATTACCAGCCATACAATACAGGCCAAAGTCATTGGGGTAATATGATTTAACATCAACGGTGATGTCGCCGCCATCGTTCAGGTCACCGGCCATACCCATCATGTCACCAGCTCCACGCACAAAGTTAGCCATCATTTTACCACGTTCCTGCTTGCTGGCATTACGTGTAATGTGTCCGTCCCAAGGGTAGATGCGACGGTCTGTAAGGCGCTCATCGTATGAGTTACCAATCAAACCCAGTGCCGCGTATTCCCATTCGGCTTCGGTGGGGAGACGATAGCGGGGCAGTAGCAAACCATCATCCCAGCGCACACGGCGTGTGTCGTTGTTGGGGTTTAGATCTTCCATGGGGTTTTTACCCTGTATGCCTTCGTATTGTCCGTAAAGGTACGCCTCTGTATTAAAGTTGTTTTCTCCAATTTGGTTCACATCAAACTCAAGAATACCTTCATCTACCAATATCATTTCGTTAACACGATCGGTACGCCATTTACAGTAATCCTGAGCCTGAACATGACTAACACCTACTACAGGGTACTCTGCATAAGCGGGGTGACGCAGATAGTTCTCTACCATCGGCTCGTTATAGGCCATTGGACGGCGCCATACAAGGGTATCAGGAAGAGCTTTGCGATATACCTCGGGATAGTCAACATAAACACGTTGAATCCAGAAGAGATATTCTAGGTAATCAATGTTTCTTACTTCTGTTTGGTCCATGTAAAATGAAGGTACAGTAACGCGACGAGGAGCATTGTTCCATTCATAAAGAACATCTTGTTCTACGCGTCCCATGATGAAGGTACCCCCTTCAATAAAAACCAAGCCGGGTCCGGTTTCTTGCTCATAGCCTGACTTATACTGAAAGCCGCCATTGTCGGGGTTGTTGTATTCCCAACCGGTGGCCGAAGAAACGGTTTTGCTTCCTCCACTTTTACTACATGACGATAAGCCTACTAAGCTAAAAGCCAAAACAGCCAAAATAACTGCGGTATTTAATCTCATAGCAATTTGATATTGTATTCTAATTATCAATTATTTACGAACTTAACAATTGCAAGGCCCAATGGCGCAACTGACTACTTTATACTGCAAAAATAAAAAAAGGTTATAGCAGAAGTCCTTTTTCGGCCTTTTTTTTAACGTTTGCAGAATCGTCGGTTATACAATTTTTCATCTTTCAAAACGTTAAAAATAGAAATTTCTTATGCAGTAAACCCTATTTTTGTGTTTTTATATGAACATTTGCAGTATGGTGGTGTATTACAAGAAAGCTAATGGGTGGATGTTTATCTGTGTAAGGTGCTGATAATTAATATTAAGGTATGGTAAGATATATTGTTTTCTTGGTTTTTTCTTTTTGCTTGACGCTGAATGCGCAGATTCATAAAGGTGTGCAGTCTTTTACCTGGCAAACAGGTAATGCCACGCAGCCCTTTGTATTTGCTGAGTCCGATGGCGTTGATAACGAAACAAGCCTGCCGATGAAAGAGCTATTGGTGCCCATTGCAGGTGGAATAGAGGCTGACTCTATCGATCTTACTGTATCTTTTACCTCTCACCCGGTAAGTGACTCTGTTCAGGTGACGTTTTTGTCTGCTTTGGATTTTGCTCATCTTTCACTTGTACAGAAACGGGTAGTGGTCATACGAAAGAAGTGTTATTTACAATTATCTGTACTTCCTGTTGTACACGATCCCTTGGAGGGGGCTTTTCATCGTGTGGATGAGCTGCAATATTCACTCAATATACCAGAGCAAGCAAATCAAAAACAGTTGAAAGCTTCGGTTGAACAGGAGCATTCGGTGCTGGCAAGTGGTAAGTGGATGAAGATAAGTGTTTCGGCAACAGGCGTGCACAAGATACCCTACGCTACCCTTTCTTCATGGGGCTTTAGCGATCCGTCCAAAGTCAATGTGTTTGGTAATGGTGGAAATCTGTTGCCACGTGCCAATGCAGCTTTTCGACACACCGACCTGACTGAAAACGCAGTTATCCATGCCAATAATGCCATCTATTTTTATGCGCAGGGTTCTGTTGCTTGGTCGTATAACCAGCAGCTGGGTATTTTTGAACATCAGCTTCACGACTATACCGATGTGGCTTATTATTTCCTGAGTGATGAGCAGGGTGTTGGTAAACGCGTGGCTGCAAGCCAGGAGCAGGGAGGTGAGCATACTGTTGAAACCGATGAATTTGATAGTTTCAAGTATCATGAAGTAGAGAATCAAAACTTGTTGAAATCAGGGCGAGAATGGTATGGGGAGCGTTTTGATCCATCCCAGAGCCGCAGCTTTGCTTTCACTTTTCCGCATCGGGTCAAAGAGATACCCGTTAAATTAAAGACCCATGTGATTGGGCGATCCAGCGTGCCCTCAAGATTCATCACGTGTACGGAAGGCACAATAAAACTGGATACAATACAGGATATTGTTATTCCCAAAGTAAAATATGAAAATTACGTGGGCGCTTTTGCCAACGAGGGAGTTAGTGTATCAAGCTTTAATGGGTTAGAGGATCGTATCGAGCTGCAGCTAAACTATGCTTCAGAGTCAAGTGCTGCAAGTGGCTGGTTAAATTATCTGTGCCTCAATGCCAAATCGCGTATTGTGATCGATGGTCAGTTGAGCTTCCGCAATATGGATGTTACGGGATATGGACAGGTAACGCGCTTTAATATTTCCGGGGTGAATAGTAACACGGTATTATGGGATGTGAGCGATCATACGCAGCCCAAGGCCATCACTATTACTGCCGCTGAAGGGGAAAATTATTTCACCTACAATACCGCTGGTCTTAAAGAGTTTGTGGCATTCGATCAAACGGCTGATCTGCCCGTGCCTCGTTTTGAGGAAACTATTGACAACCAGGATTTACGAGGTATGGAAGTGCCGGATATGCTGATTATTGTCTATCCGCCTTTTGAACAGGAGGCGCTGCGATTGGCACAGATACACAAAGAGCACTCAGGGCTGGATTGTGCTGTTGTTTTTCCCTATCAGATTTACAACGAGTTTTCTTCCGGCTCGCCTGATATAAGTGCCATACGTGATTACGCCCGTCACCTTTACAACAAAAACAAAGATAAGTTTAAATACATGCTTTTGTTTGGCGATGGATCGTATGATAACCGTACATATAGCGATAAAAACACGAACTATATACTCACGTATCAGTCTGATAACTCCATTAATATTCAATATTCCTACGTGTCGGATGATTATTATGGCTGCCTGGATGAAAGTGAAGGTGCTAATATTTTGTATGATAAGATGGATATCGGCATTGGCCGTTTTCCTGTTGGTACCTTAGAGGAAGCTCGTGTGATGGTAGATCGGGTGGATAATTATTTGAATAATAGCGAGGCTGGATCCTGGAAGACACTGCTGAGTTTTGTAGGTGATGATGGTGATAATAATTTGCACATGGAGCAGGCCGATCAGCTTTCGCGCCAGGTGTATAATGACTATCCTGCCTTTGATCATCATAAAATATACTTCGACGCATACCCCAAGCTGACAACATCCTCGGGTGACCGTTACCCGGACGTGAACGAAGCCATTCGGCAAATCCTGGAGCAAGGTACCCTCATATTCAACTATACGGGGCATGGCAGTGAGCGCTATCTGGCGCACGAAAATGTACTGGATAAAACAACCATTAAGCAGCTGACCAATTATAATCGTCTCCCTGTTTTTATGACGGCTACTTGCGAATTTAGTCGTTACGATGATTATCATGATATATCCGCTGGAGAATGGGTGGTGTTATCGCCTTTGGGTGGTGGGGTAGCATTGTTCACTACTACACGGATTGCATGGTCGAATAGTAATATGGAGATTAATAAGAACTTTTACAGGTATATCTTCAAAAAGCAGGAAGACGGCATCAAGCTACGATTGGGAGAAGTGATGCAGCAGACTAAGAATCGTATGGGAAGCACCATTAACCGATTAAACTTCACCTTGTTGGGCGATCCGGCCTTGCAGTTGGTTTATCCCGATGGAGAGGTGCTTACAAGCCGCATTAACGGTGAGGGAAATACTGCCCTGCGCGACACCCTGAAGGCTTTGACCATTGCTCGTATTGAAGGTAAGATAGTGGATTATGAAGCTGGAAATTCGGCCGTTACCATGCAGGTGTTCGATAAGCCTATTTCGGTGAAGACCCTGGGTAATAAAGGTGCTGTGCCCTTTGAGTATCAGGTGTATCAAAATCGTATCTATCAGGGCGAAGTGGATGCTGTCGATAGTGTTTTCAATGCTTCTTTCGTAATTCCCAAGGATATACGTTATAACGTGGGCGAGGGACGTATCAGCTACTATATGAATGGAGCCAATGGTGTGGAAGCCTTTGGTGCCGATAACTCCGTGCTGATCGGTGGGGTTTCGGATAACCCGCCGGCCGATACTCAAGGGCCACAGATGAATCTTTGGTTAAATGATTCAAGCTTTGTAAACGGAGGAGTTACGGGTTCGAAGCCCCTGTTGATTGCCCGCGTAAATGATGAGAGCGGGGTTAATATCAGCGGTGTGGGCATCGGACACGATATAACTCTGGTGATTGATGATAATCGTGCACAGCCCATTAATCTGAATCGCTATTATGCTGCCGATAAAAATTCATACACAAACGGAACCATTGTTTTTCAGTTGCCAACGCTGCCCGAGGGTAAGCATAAGTTGTCGCTGAAAGCCTGGGATAACCTCAATAATTCATCGCTGGCAGAGCTGGACTTTGAGGTGCGCCTCGATGGGGAGCTATCGCTCAACAACACTGCTGTTTATCCTAACCCCTTTGAACAGGGAAATACACTCCATATCTATTTTGAGCACGATGCGCCCAATAGTCTTTTGGATGTGTCCTACAGTCTTTACACCATGAGTGGGCGCCTGGTGAAGCATCATCAGCAACAGGTACCTGCTTCCGGCAATACCATTGCTCCCTTGGAATGGCAACCTAACAATCTGCAGAAAGGATTGTATATACTGCGGTGTGAAATTCGATCGCCCGAAAATCAAGTGGGAAAATTCTCGGAAAAAATACTGGTGATAAGATAATAAAATAAGAGATTTGAAGTTTAGGTTAGTACTCAACCTAACCGGTAATGTTAACTTGTTGTGAGCGTATTATAATTATGAATCGGAATATGAAACAGTCATTATTAAAGCTAAGCCTGGTGGCCTTTGCTTTTGTGTTAAACTGGAACACCATAAGTGCCCAGGAGGATGGCAACAATGCCATCACCACGGCCGCACCTTTCTTGCTAATCAACCCCGACTCCCGTGCAGCGGGTATGGCGGATGCCGGGGTGGCCACAGCGGCCGATGTAAATTCGCAGTTTCTCAACCCCGCCAAGTATGCCTTTATCGAGGGTGACATGGGCGTGTCTATTTCTTTTACACCCTGGTTAAGAAAACTGGTGAATGACATTAACATGTCAACAGCTGCTTTTTACTATCGTTTGGATAAAATGCAAACGGTGAGTGCTTCGGTGCGGTATTTTACCATGGGGCAAATAGATTTTACAGATGGCCTTGGTAATCCCATGTTTTCGGCCAAACCCAATGAATTTGCCATTGATGCGGCCTACTCGCGCGTTTTGTCTGATAAGTTTAGTGGCGCCGTGGCGTTTCGATATATTCATTCCGACCTGACCAATGGGTCGGTGGATGGTTTGAAAGCGGGTAATGCCTTTGCGGCCGATATGGCCTTTTATTTTCGTCAGCCCATGCGCGTAAACCGCAACGATGCGGAATTTACTGCCGGTATTAATATCTCCAATATTGGTTCGAAGATTAGTTACGACGGCATTAATAAAGAATTTATACCCACCAATCTTAAGCTAGGTGCCGGATACTTCATGGAGCTGGATCGTTATAATTCCATTTCCTTTGCCTTGGATATTAACAAGCTTTTGGTGCCCTCTAACCAGCTACGCCCTGACGATGCTGATGAGGACTGGGTGGATCCCAATGAAGATAAGTCGGTGCCCGCAGCCATTTTTGGCTCTTTTAGCGATGCGCCCGGTGGATTCGAACAGGAACTACAGGAAATCACCTTCTCGGTGGGTGCCGAGTATTGGTACAATAAGCAGTTTGCCTTGCGTGCCGGTTATTTCCACGAGCACGAAAATCAGGGTAACCGTAAATTTGCATCGGCCGGTTTTGGTTTGAAATTTAATATTTTCACACTCGATGCATCCTACATTATTCCCATGGTTCAGAATAACCCGCTTGCCAATACCATGCGTTTTTCGTTGTCATTTGACCTAAGTGATATATTATAACAACAATATTCATTATATTTGAAAAGACCTTGAGGATTTCCTTAAGGTCTTTTTTTTTAATTGTTCGTTAAAGTTATTTATATATATAAGTATGAAGATACGAGTGGGATTTGGATATGATGTTCATAAGTTAGGTGAGGGAGAAGAGCTATGGATTGGTGGTTTGCACATCGATCATCATGCGGGTAGCATAGGGCATTCTGATGGTGATGTGCTGATACACGCCATCTGCGATGCGCTGCTGGGAGCTGCCAATATGCGCGATATAGGTTATCATTTTCCGGATACTGACCCTGCCTTGAAAGGAATCGACAGTAAGATTTTGCTAAAAAAGACAGTGACGCTTGTGCGCGATGCCGGCTATACCATTGGTAATATCGACAGCACGGTAGCCTTAGAGCGTCCTAAATTAAAAGATCTTATACCGGGTATGCAAAAAACATTGGCGGAAGTGATGAGTATCGCGGTTGAGGATATTGCCATTAAGGCTACCACCAGCGAGAAACTCGGTTTTGTGGGTAAACAAGAAGGCATAGCTGCTTACGCTACCGTACTTATTCAAAGCACTAAATAGTTTTTTATGAAGCAGGAAAACTGTCTTAAATATTTTTCGCATGATGCTTGCAGTGTTTGTAAAGTGTTATTTCCCAAGGTAAAGCAGTTGCTGGAAGAGGATTTTCCTATGATGGAGCTGATCTTTATTGACTTGGAGAAGAGGCCCGAAGAGGCTGCTCGTCACCAGGTTTTTACGGCGCCTACACTGTTGGTTTTTTTCGAGGGGAAAGAGTATTATCGCTTTGCCCGTAATGTGTCGCTGCCACAATTAAAAACAGCCATTGAACGACCCTATCAACTGTTGTTCCAACCTTAGGGAGCAACAGCAAGTATGCCTGATCGGAAGGAGGTTGCGTAGCAGCGGTTATCCTCCACATAAGCCAAACAAAATACATGCCTTGAAACGCCATTTTCTTACCATAGTATTCTTAGGTTTTGTGCTGGGCGCAGGAGGTCAGGCGGTATCGACTATACGTAAAATTAAATTTAAGGGTAATTCAAGCATTGCCGACTCACGCCTAAAGAGCGAGGTGGGTATTAAGACCTACAGTGGTCTCAGCGAGCGTTTTTTTGATAAGATATCGGATCGTTATACAGAAGCTTTGTATGAGGAAAGCCTGGAACGTATCCGTTATGTCTATCAGAAAGAGGGTTATCTGAATGTGCGATTTGAGGCTCCCACGATCCATCGAAAACGCAATGGTAAAATTAAACTCAGCTATCATATTGTTGAAGGGGAAGCCATCAAACTTACCGGGGTCAGTTACACCATCGATTCGGTAAGTACACTCAAGGACTTTTTTGATAAGCAAGTGCAGCGTCAAATTCGCCTGCAATCGCAGCTGAAAGTTAATAAGCGTTTTCGTGATGAGTGGTATTACGAGGATCAGGTGTTTATCAACGAGGAGCTGAATAATATGGGTTATGCTTATGCCCGGGTAAGGCATAACTTGCAGGTTGATACGGTGCGTAATACGGCGCATCTCAATTGGATAATCGATAAAGGTGAGCTGTGTTATTTCGGCCCCATATCAATAGATGGAAATATACGGGTGCCTGAAAAAAGGATACGGCGGCAGCTGCGTTTCTCCACCGGGGATACCTGGTCGAAAGAGGCTATTGATGATACGCAAAAGCAAATTTACAACCTTGGGATGTTTCGTGTGGCCTCCATCAAAACACTGATGAGTGAAGAGAAGCCGGATACGCTGCCCACCCTGATAAGCCTCAAAGAAGCACCCCGCTGGACCTCTCGTTTTGGGGTTGGTTATGGACGCGAAGATAAGTTTAGGGTTTTTGGCGATGTGCAGTATCTGGGACTTATCAGTAAAACAGCACGACTGAATATTGTGGCCAAGCATTCAGCACTTGAGCCCTATAATTTTCAGCTTAAACTTTCGCAGCCGGCCGTTTTGTTACCTTATAATACGGTAACGCTAAATCCTTATGCCATGAAACAGCATGAGCCCGGCTATAAGATAAACCGGCGCGGACTTAATTTAACCTTCCTGCAAAATTTCTCCGAGCGTTTTAATTCCTCTTTTAACATTTATGTTGAAAAGGTGGAATCCGACTCCAGTGCAGTGGCTAGCGGCGGATGGAATACGGCAGATGGCATGGCGACATCATCCTATGGTAAGTCAGGTGTTTCTATGGGTTTTATCTACGCCAATGGTGAGCCGCGACTGGATCCGGTAACAGGCTATTCACTGGCAGTTAATATTAAACGAAACGGTAGCTTTTTGGAAGAATCAATACCGTTTTATCGCAGTTTACTTGAGTATAAGAACTACCTGGGTGTGCGTCCAGGCCTCACCTTGGCACTCAAAGCAAAGATGGGACTGGCTTTTCGTAAAGGAGGTGGTGAGCTGGTACCCGTTGAGGAGCGTTTCTATGCAGGAGGTAGTTATTCGGTGAGGGGATGGTCGCGAGCTCAGCTGGGACCTAAGGATGCATTGGGTGTACCGGTGGGAGGCAATAGTCTGCTTGAAGGCAGTTTTGAAGGACGCTACCTAATGGCATCCAATTTGGTGTTTGCGGTATTTTGTGATGCCGGTAATGTATGGCTCGATGATTTTCAATATCCATTGCGTCAGTTGCGTTATGCCGCCGGGATTGGAATTCGCTATAAAACACCCATCGGGCCGGTTGGGATTGATTTTGCCCGTCCCATATTTGATGAGGTAAAGGCATGGCAAATTCATTTTAATATAGGTAATCCCTTCTGAGATGAGAAAGATATTCAAATACATGGGATTATGCATCTTGCTGCTAGTGTTGCTGGTGACGGTTTTACTGGTGTTGTCGCAGACGGCTTTATTTCGCAATGTTGCTAAAGAAAAGGTTTTGCAGGCGGTCAATGCCGGCATTGACGGAGAGCTTTCCATTGGAAAGATTGAGGGCAATCTGTTTACTCATCTTCGTCTGCACGATGTGCGTCTGCGCGATAGGGACACGCTGATTATAGGCATAAATGAATTGATGATTCGTTATCGGCTATTGGGAATGCTCTATAAGCGCATTGACCTTGATAGTATTGTCGTGAAGGCTCCGTTTTTTAATATTCAATACAGGGACAGTGCAGAATTGAACATTGCCGCCGTTTTCAAAAGCGCGGCCTCACCGGATAGTTCATCCTCATCGGATTTTCCTTTTGTAGTAGCTGTTAAGCAATTGGTTGTGAGCGGAGCGGAAGGGGTGTTGCAGCCCGCTTTTGAGCGTCCTGTAATGTCGCTGAATGATATACATATTTCGGCCAGTGGTGAGTATCAGCAAGGATCATCATGGGTACAGATAGATTCCTTGCAACTTATGAGTGAGCAGCCACCATTCACCCTGGAGGCGATGCGCATTCATTTTCGTCAGGAGGGAGAGGCCATGCAGTTGGACACGCTCTTTCTTAAGACGGCGCATTCATTGCTGCAAGCCCGTGGGGGATATCGCTCATCGACGTCCTATGATTTGAACGTGAGGCTCAATCCACTTAGTAATAAGGATATGCAGATACTGCTGCCGTCATTGCCCGTGAAAGCACTTCCTCAAGCGCTTGTTGATGTATGGACCCTTGACGATACTACCCGTTGTGATGTGTTGCTGCAAAAGGATGATCAAGAGCTTGTGCTGCAATCCCGCATGGTGCATCTTTTAAATGGCCTGGATAACCCCGATCAGCCGATAGATTTTAACGCATTAGTGTCTTTCCGTGATTGGGTGCCTGAGGATTGGCTTAAGCTGGCAACTACCAGCGCTGTGCTTAATGGAACAATTAATTTAGAAGGAGCTCACCTGCTGGATATTAAGGAGGATATGAAGCTTCGGGGAAAGTTCAGTGGTTCGCGCTATGGCAATGTCTTGATCGATACCCTACGCATTGATGCCACGCAGATGTCCCAGCAGATAAAGGCAGAATTGCTGCTGCTCGCCGATAGTAGTCGCACAGAAGGATTCCTGGCGTTAAGTGATCCATACTTTAAGCCGCGGCTTAATGCAGCTTTGGATTTTAAAGGACTTAAGCTGGCACCTTTTGTTCCGTCGCTTAAGCACACTCTTGCCAATGGAAGTGTTGAGGTCGACGGTCATGATATTTTTACTGAGGAGCGACGCCTGAATGCCAGCCTCAGGCTTTTCAATAGTTCGGTGTATGCGCATAATATAGACTCGGTATTGGCGAAGGGTGCAATGGGTGAAGGTTGGGCTTATCTGGATACCTGTATTGTGTATCATCGCTATGCGCGGGCTGATGCTGCCGGACAGTATAATATGCTGCATGGTGGTTTTGCTGCAGTGGCAAATTTGCAGAGTGATAGCTCTCTTTTGCTGAGCTCCTTGAGTCTGCCGCCAATCAGCTATCAAAAGGCGCGTGCCAACATGTCGGTGAACGGTTCATTGAAGGGTTTTGGATATACAGGTGAAGTGAGCCTGTCCGGGGCTGGCTACGAAGATGTGCGTATAGAGCATCTAAAGGGAATGGCTGAAGGTTACTATGGAGCGGATTCCGTAATGCTGGATGGAGGTGTCAATGCCTATCAGATAGAAAATGAGCTGCAGAGCTTGGATAGTCTGGATATTTCTTTGTTCATGGATAAAAGTCATATCAAAAGTGATCTGAGCCTATCACGAACCGATACTGTGCAGGCACAGATAAGCACAGCCATACAAATGGCCGATACCCTTACTCTCCTTCTTAACAGCGCTTATTGCCAGCTGCCCTACGCTCATTTTTACCTTACCGACACCTTGCAGTCCATTGCTGTTTACGATAGCACCCTACGTATACATCACCTTGAAGTGAAAGATAAGATGAATGAAGCTTTCGGCTTTAAGGTATTGGGGCAGCTAAGTGGCACTGCTGAGCAGGATTTTTCGTTGGCTGTCAAAACCTTTAACCTGGCGATGTTAAATCGCCTTATGCCTTTGGTCGATACCTTGAGCGGTGAATTATCAGCTAGTTTGCAGTTGAAAGGCAGTGTTTTGAAGCCCCGGCTGTTGGGTGATTATTCCCTGCAGAGGGCAGCTTATGGCAGCATGGCCTTGCCCGATGTGGAAGGTGCACTGGGCTTACTTGATGATACTGCCCATATTAATGCTCATCTTCCGGCTCTCGACAGCAGTGTTTATGCGCTTGTGCGTTTGCCTCTTTCGCTGCGTGCTGATTCAGTCAATGGTTTGGAAGTACAGGTGTCCGACTCGTTAAGGGCCCAGCTAAGGATTGATTCATTGAAGATAAGCAGTCCTGATACCGCGCATCTTACGCGTATACAGGCCGGTGCCTTTTTTAACGGTGATATTCGGGCGGAAGGTAGTTTTGCGTCACCTCAGTTCTATGGTCGTCTGGAAATGAGCGATGCTTATGTCAAGGATCATGAACAAGGCCTTTATTATGAAGGAATGAAGACCGATATTTCATTGAAGGGAAGTACCCTTAAGGTGGATACCATTTATATTGGCAGTAAAAAAGGATATTTTGCCACTAAAGGGTATCTTGTCTTTGATTCTACCCTGGTATCAGGTCGCATAAAAGCCTCCGATGTTATCAGTGATATCCGTAATTTCGACCTTGTTCAACAAAAAAATGCAAGCATCAATATCAGTGGTAATCCCTATTATCGGGCCGACTCGTTAGGTAATCCTGTTTTTGGAGGTTCGATAACCATTAACCGATCCGTGTTTAATTTGCCGGGATTGATGGATGCCCCCCTGGCACAAGGGGGTGATGAAAATGTACCGCTGTTAATGGCTGCATTGCAGGAAGGAGACAGTGTAGGTGTAAGGGGGGAGGCTTTGGAAGAGGAGGCTAAGGAAGTCCCTATACTAAAGCAGCTAAGAGGGCGTTTAACCATTGATATACCCCGCAGTACATGGCTGAAGGGTGATAATATGAACATTGAGATTTCCGGAGATTTTGATATTGCTAAATCGGCCGATTATTTTGAGCTTTTTGGTGATGTGGAAATCTTACGGGGCTATTATATTTTATATGGTCGCAAATTCACCATTGAAGAAGGCCTGATTACCTTTATGGGTGGTGAGGACCTGGATCCGCGCCTGGCCATTAGTGCTGACTATGTGTTTAGGGGGAGCGATCGCCAGAAGCATACCTTGAGCCTTCAGGTAAGTGAAAATTTGTCAGAGCCTGCAATAAGTTTTACATTAGATGGCAATGCCATTACGGAGTCGGATGCTGTCTCTATTATGGTATTTGGAAAAACAATGGATGAGTTGAGTTACGACGGTCAGAATGGTATCATCGGTTCGGTGGGTTCAAATATGCTTGCCAACATGGTGACATCATCCCTGAGTTCTACCATTGGACAGCGCTTAAAGCTGGACATGATAGAGATTAACTCAACTGAAAACTGGAGCAGTGCTGCCTTTGTTGTTGGTAAATATATCACTAACGATTTGTTTGTGATTTATCAACGCGGCTTTGGTGAAACCGAGGATGATGAGATTACGCCCGAGACCATTACCCTCGAATATGAGTTAAACAAACTTTTATTCTTCCGTTTACAGAGCGGCAGTTCCAAATCATCGGGTTTTGATGTAATTTTGAAGTTCGAATCCACTAAATAATCAGTGCATGATGCAAGTTAGAGAAATAAAGACTGCCCATAAGCGTATCTGTCAGCTGCTGGCACAGAAAAATATCAAAGAAAGCCTTGATGAGATTCAGGTATTGGTAAAGGAATCGCAGAACAGTGGCCTGATTGATGAGCACTATAATATTGAGTTTACATACAAAAATATTCTGAAATATACCGTGGAAGGGATCTCTGACCCCGAACGGCAAAAGATATACCACCACCTGATTCGCGATGTGTACCATCTGGCGGATAAAGTTACTGATTTACTGCTGATGAAATATTCCAGCGAGGCCATTTATGAGTTTCGGAAGCAACATGACGAACAGGCTTTTACCGGCCTTATTTCTGAGTTGGAAGCCCTATTGAGCAGCATTGAGCTGGAGAAGGTATTGAATGCAAATGCTGAAAATAAGACGGCACTCAAACAGAAAGTGGATGTACTGTTTAATTATATTTGGGCTTATCCGGCACCGGTGGGCGATCAGCAGACCTTGCTCAAGAAGCTGCTGTTTGAAAGTACGCTGCCCGTTTTTTATAAGGCAACATTGGTAGGTGCGCTTAACCTATCGCTGATGAATAGTTTTTCCTACGACTATATGCGTCTGTTAATGGCGCTGTGTAATCACCCCGAGGATGCGGTGAGCACCCGCGCTATGACCTCCCTGTTGCTGGCATTGAATGCCTACGATGCTCGTTTGCCACTTTATCCTGAGCTTTATACGCAGCTGTTTATGATGATTGAGGAAGGAGGGCTGCAAACCCTGATTCAAAGTATTGTCATTCAGCTTATACGCACCCGTGAAACAGAGCGAATATCGCAAAAGCTGAGTGATGAGATACTACCTGAAGTGGTGAAGATGCATCCGAAGCTGAAGGATAAACTGGATCTCGAGAACCTTATCAGTGATAAGCTGGCTGAAGGTAAAAATCCGGACTGGGGCGATGTGTTCAAGGATTCGCCCAACCTGATGAATAAGATGGAGGAGTTAACGCAATGGCAGATGGAGGGTGCCGATGTATTTCTGTCGACCTTCAAGCATCTTAAGCATTTCTCATTTTTCAATGAGCTGTCTAATTGGTTGCTTCCTTTCTATCCGTCGCAGCCCGATGTGCAGGCAGCGCTTTCAAAGGAAGAGGCCGTGTTCAGCAGTCAGCAGCTGCTCGATGGCCTGGCCTCATCACGTTTTCTTTGCAACTCCGATAAGTACTCGTTAATACTGAGCATCCCTCACATGCCGGGCATGCAAAAAGAAATGATGGGGCAAATGTTTTCGGCTGAGATTGAGCAGATGGTGGAGATGGAAAAAGATGAAAAGGTATTGCAGGCCAATCAGAAAAAGTTGGTGGCCAGTAATCAGTTTATTCAGGATTTATACCGTTTGGTGAAAGTACACCCGCAAAAGCATCAGTTTACCGATGTGTTTGTGCAGAAAATGGATTTTCATAATCGTTGGTTCTTCCGTCAGTTGCTTGATGATAGCAGCGCACTGCGCGAGATTGGGGAGTATTATTTTAAGAAGAATTATTTTGAGGATGCACTGGATATTTTGCTTAAAGTGCGATCCAAGGCCGGTGGCGACAGCGAGGTGGTACAGAAAATTGCATATTGCTACCAGCAGCTGAAAGATTATGAGCACGCGCTAACTTATTATCTGGAGGCTGACTTGCTGGGGGCCGACAGTATGTGGAATAAGAAAAAGATAGCCTTGTGTTACCGTCATTTGAAGGCCCCGCAAAAAGCCCTCAATTATTATCTGGAAGCTGAAAAGTTGAGTCCCGATAATCTGCATACCCAAGTGTCGGTAGGGCACTGCTTGTTAGAGCTGGAAAACTTTTCTGAAGCGTTGAAATATTATTTTAAAGTGGAATACCTCGACCCCAATAATAATAAGGTGTGGCGCCCCATTGCCTGGTGTTCTTTCGTGGAAGGTAAATTTGAGCAGGCCGAGAAGTATTACAATCAGCTGCTTGTTTCGGAAAAGAATAAGCACGACCTAATTAACCTGGGACATACCTTGTGGTGTAAGAAGTTGCGTAAGGAAGCACTGGCCTATTATCAGCAAAGTATTCAATTGCCTAATCATTCCATTGGGGAGTTTATCGAGACCTTCACGGCTGATATCCCCTATCTTAAAAAACATGGCATTGATGCCGGAGATATTCCGTTAATGCTGGACCAGATTCGTTATTCACTGGAAAGTTAAGCAGGCTAGATGGCAAAGAAAAAAGTGAGCTGGGAGCTTTATAGCTATGGTGAGTATAGTAATTGGGAACGCACATCGCGGAAGCTGCCCAAGTTGCTTAAAATAGCCAATAAAGTAAGGATAAGACCCGATGTGGAATTTGGCTATGTGGTAAAAATAAAAGGTGCTAAAGGAAAGGTGGTGGAGTATAGAATCGAACATCCGCCATTCAGGGGTAAGGATGGTCAGGTTGAGCCTCCTTTCGAAGGCGAGTATTTTATCAATTCAAATGATTATGAGTTTTTTCTGGGAGATACCGTATGGGAACCCTACGAGGATAAGGCGGGTGAGTGGCGGCTGGTTACCCTTTTGGACGGGAAGGTAATTGCCGATAAAACTATTACTTTGCTATTATAGGTTTAGCTCATCAGTACCATTATAAGGAACATGATAAAAGCCACCAAGGCAATAATAAGGGCTACTTCGATGATGGAGTAGATTAATATTTTCCGTTTTAGCTTCAGTGTTATATCTGTTTCTTTCTTCATCTTTTGTTAATTCATTTGGTTTCACCACAATACTGATCTGCAAACATACTAGCCCTGGTGAAATAATCAAGTTGCTTTAACAGGTTTTAACAGTGGCTTGACGTTTTTTAACCGCTTGTGAGTGAACCTAATCGAGAATTCAGTGTCGCGAAAACAGTCAGCGTGCTACCGGGGGAATAGGGGAAAGCCCCGCTGCCGGTATGCTAAAATAGATAAAAAGGCTTAGCTCAAATGCTTACGTATCTTACTAATCAGGTCTTCCGGCTGAAAAGGTTTGCTAATATAATCGTCCATTCCGCTCGCCAGGCACTTCTCCTTGTCTTCGGGGAAGGCATTGGCCGTAACGGCGATAATGGGGGTGTGCGTACCCGTGCTCTGCTCTATCTGACGAATCTTCTCGGTAGCCTTAAAGCCATCCATAATGGGCATTTGCACATCCATCAAAATCAAATCATACTTCACCTTACCAAACTTATCGAGGGCCTCTTTGCCGTTAAAAGCCACCTCGATTTTCCTTACTTCATCTTTTATATATAGGATGATAATTTGCTGGTTACTGAAGTTATCCTCCACCAGCAGGATATTGGCATCAGCAATGTCAATGACCGGCTTAAAATAGCTGTCGCTTTGTTGTGTGGGAGTCTTAATGTTTTGGATGGACTGACTCTTTGTATTTTCTTTAAAGGAAGCCGAGAATTCAATTACAGTTTTTAACGAATCGGGGAATATGTCGATGGTATTACCATCCATCTCAATGATGTTTTGGGTGATGCCCAAATCAAGCTGGCTTATGTATTTTGAGCGGTTGAGATGGATTACATCAGATGCATGAATACCATTTTCATTCATATCTGATTTGGGCAGGGGAATCACCGTGTTGCTGCTGATTCGGAATTTCAACACGATTTTTTCGGGCAATGATTCTTTTAGTGATACCTCAATCGTCACTGTTTTAAGCTCCGATTGATTGTATTTTAACAGGCTATTGAGTAGGTTCAGAAATATCTGTTTTATCTTCACACTATTGCCTATCAGGTTAGTAGGGATGTTGGCCGATAAAGAAAGGCTGAATTGCTTCTTATCCTGTTCATCCTGAAATAGCTTGATGGTATTATTGATGGTGGAGTACAGGTTAAAGCTTACCTCTTCGGTGGGTAGCTGGTTGAAATTTGTTTTGGAAGCGGCAATCATGTTATTAACCACATTAACCAGATTGTTTGATGAGGCATGGATGGTGTTGATGTAGTCGCGCTGGTCGTCGCTTAGGTTGGTTTTTTCCAGTACATCGATAATGCCCGTGATATTGCTCAGCGGTGTTCGTATTTGATGCGATAGTTTTGAGATGAGCTCTTCCTGTGTTTTATTGAAATTTTGCGAGTCTAGCACACGTCGTTCTTTCTTTAATAAAATGCCGGCATAGGTATAGTGAATGGCATAGGTAGTTATGAAAAAGAGGAGGTAGAATGTCAGGAATACGA
Organism: Carboxylicivirga longa; assembly: GCF_050589825.1. Lineage (NCBI taxonomy): Bacteria > Pseudomonadati > Bacteroidota > Bacteroidia > Marinilabiliales > Marinilabiliaceae > Carboxylicivirga > Carboxylicivirga longa. Next base: position 89,472 of record NZ_JBNGOZ010000011.1, read on the forward strand.
TTTTCTCGGTGAGGCTGTATTGCTTGGCTGTGCTGATAAGCTGATGATCGTTAATGATTAAAATGATAAGGGCTGTGATAACCCAAAAGATAAGGGAGAAGATCGTCCCGCGCTTCAGTCCCATCAGTGAAATGATAAAGGGAGGAAACAGTGCCGTCCAGATAATGTCGATACCGGTGCTGCTCCCAAAGACAACAAAATATATAAAGGTAGCACTGGAGAAGAAAAACAGCGAGTTATGCATGCCTTTGGCTTGTGAGCGGCGGCTAAGGTAAACAAAGTGAAATGCAAAGATAAGGCTAAGGCTCAGTAAAGGGAAAGCAAAGATATTCTCATCGGCCCGTAGGCTTATTAGTCCTTCGATAAATACAATGCAGAACAGAAAGAAGTTAATGAGATTATTGATTAGTAAGGGGGTCAATTCCTCCTCTTCGGCATTATCTCGGGTGTCTATTTTAAATAGCAATAGTAATTTATTTAAAATGTTCATTTCTCTTCTTTTATATGGTTTTGCAAGTGCTTGGTAAGTGGCATTTCTTTCATCCAAAAGCAGCTTCCGATATGCATGTCGAATATAAAACTTTTAACTTAGTCTTCATGTTCTCTCGATCTAAAATTGTTAAATATTTTAGTATCTTAATATTATTTAAAATGCACAAATAGTTATTTGTGAGCGCATTGTACGTATCTATTGAGGTTTGGTGTTTTACTGCCTCTAAAAATAATGACCGTAAGATGTAACCGAAGATTGGTTTTTCTGCGTATGAAGTCCTAAAACGAAACAATAATGAAGACAGTAGTAGCAAGTATCGCATTAATTTTATTTTCAATGGCTGCATCGGCCAAAGAACACCTTCCAACCAAAGAAGAGTATCAGGCTTTTTTAAATACAAAAACGCTGGTGGTGATGGATGTGAACCCAATGAGTGACTTTAACTTTAAGATTGAGGAGGTGATGGAAACTGTATGGACCCTCACTGATTACGAATTTATTACCAACGAGGAGTTTGAAGACAAGAGAAATGATCCATCCTATTCTTTTCTATTAATGACCGTGGGTACTTTCGATGCCGATAAAACAAAGGCTCGCTATAATTTCCTTAGCTTGCTAATGGGCGAAACAGATAAGCAGGTGCGCGATTTGCCCGATCTGTGTTCTTTGCCGCTATCATACTTACGGGTAGAGGATACAAGTTACGCATATAAGCTGGAGGCTTTTATTCGTTTTATTCAGGATCATGTGAACCTGATGAATGAGCGTCCCGAACTGATTAAAGCCAATGCCTTTAAATATTACAATAAGAATGTAGGAAGTTTGACCGATAAAACTTTATACCTGGTAAAAGAGGACTTGACCCCCGATGTAAATACCCTGGCGAAAATTAAAAGTATCTATCCTTATAATGTAAAGATTGTTACGCAAAAAGAGGTGGAGGATGCCATTGAGCGACGCGACCCAAAGGTGGTGTTTATGCACAAAGTGGGCCCTGAGGGGACAAAGTACAAGGCGCGTTGCTATAAGATATTAATTGGTGCTGATAGTTCCAGCTTTTATTATTTCGATTATCATATGGTAAATAAAAAGAACCGTGATGGGCTGCTTGCCAAAGATTTGAAAAAGATGGGTGCCTAACAAAGGGGCGATAAAATCAGAAAGCAGCGGTGTTTTTAATTAAAGAAATGAATCATCATTCAAAAACTTAATTAATTTTGTAAGGTTATTAATCTGATAATTATCACCATGTCGCTAACGAATCGAAAAAAAAATAACCAGGTACCCGAGCCCGCGCTTCGTCGCATGCCCTGCTATCTGGCTTATCTTAAACTCGCTCAAAAAGAAGGTCTGAAGCATATCTCATCGACTTTAATTGCCCGCGATATGGGGGTGGATCCCACGCAGGTTACCAAGGACTTGTCATATACCAGTATTGTTGGAAAAACAAGGGTAGGCTATGAGGTAGTGCCGCTTATTCAAGTGCTGGAGGATTTTCTGGGATTTACTGTGGTTGATGAGGCATACCTCTTTGGTGTAGGTAGCCTGGGTAAAGCCTTGTTGCACGATCATGGATTAAAGCAGTTTGGACTTAAGGTAGTGGCTGCTTTTGATGTAGATCCTGAAGTAGTGGGTAAAACCATTGAAGGAGTGCCCATTTACCATTTTGAAGAGTTGGCCACAATGCGGGCCGAAACAGTGAAAATAGGCATTTTGACCGTGCCGGTTGATAAGGCGCAGGAGGTGGCCAACCGGCTGGTTGAGGTAGGCATAAAAGCACTGTGGAATTTTACCCCGGTGCGCATTAAGGTGGATGAGCGCGTGGTGGTGCAGAACACCTCATTATATGCTCATCTGGCGGTTATGTTTAATAGAATGAAGGCCGACTAGTAAGCGTTGTCTTGAAATATTACCAAAGAGGTTGCTCAAAATATTGAGGCAGCCTCTTTTTTTTGTGTTTAAAATGTAAGTGTGAATTTAGTGAATTGCTCCGGTTCTGAGTAAGCCGATATATTGCCTCCGTGCAGGCGCAGTATCTGTTTTGAAAGGCTGAGGCCGATACCCGATCCATGTGGCTTGGTGGTAAAGAAGGGGATGAATATTTTATCCAGTACATTGGGTAGAATACCTTGTCCGTTGTCAATGACCTGAAGGGTGATACGTCCGCGTTTATTAAGGAAAGCACGTAGTTCTATGGTGGCATCTTTTCGTCCTTCCAGGGCCTGTATAGCATTTTTCACAAGGTTGATAACTACCTGCTCGATGAGTTTTTCATCAGCCGATAGCTCCAGTGAGTCAGGCTCGATGCTGATTTGGCATTGTACGCCCTTTGTTTTGAGTTCTTCCCCCAAAAGCCCCTTTATGTTTGTAAAAAGCTTACTCACCGGGAAGATAGAGAAAGTAGGTGCAGGAATCTTTGTCAGATCCCGGTAGGTGTTCACAAAGTGTAGGAGCCCGTCCGTTCGTTTATGTATGGTTTTGAGGGCATCTTCCACCTCTTTGATGGTATCCAGATCATCCCTCTCAATATTTTTATCTTTTAGGCTGTCTGCAAGCTCCGACAGTATCATGCTAATGGTGGAGGATAGGGAGGAGATGGGGGTAATGGAGTTCATGATTTCATGAGTGAGCACACGGATTAGCTTTTGCCACGATTCCATCTCTTTTTCCTCCAGCTCGTCCTGAATATTTTTGATGGAAGTGAGCAGAATGGTGCGGTTGTGTATTTTAAATTCGGTGGCATAGATGGCCAGTTGCAGCAGCTCATCTTTTTCCTGCACACGTATTAGCGTGTTTTCACCATGACGGATGGTCAGTAGTTTTTGAACCAGTTCAGGGCTAAATTCTTTCAGCGACTGTATCTTATTTAAGGTGCGAACCTGAAAGAGTTTTTTGGTGGCATTGTTAATCAGCTCTACCTTCCCGTCTTTACTGTAGGCAATCAGCGATATGCCAATATGTTGTATCACTGTTTGCAGGTAGTAGTAGTTTTCTTCTTTTTCGGCCCGTACTTCCTGAAAGTCCTTGATAACTTCATTAAACGACTTTTTTAATTTGTCGAATGATGAGTCGAGACTCTCCACCTGAAAGGTGCGGGTGAAATCGGAGTAGCGGATGGATTCCAGGAAATTATTGAGCACACGATTGGTGCGATCCACATAATGGATCATAGCAAATATCTGAAAGGCGATTAGCAGTCCAATAAGTACCAGCGTCATGGTCAGCTCAGTATTGAAGAGCAGATAGAAAAATGCAAACATAGACCCGGCTAAGAGCAGGACTCTGACGACAAAATTAATGCGAAAATTGTTATAAGCCATGCTTTTCAAGTCTTCGATACAGGGATGTGCGCGTAAGGCCTAAATCGGCTGCTGCTTTGGATACATTGCCGCGGTTCATGCGCAAAACTTTTTCAATAATCTGTTTTTCAATGTCCTCAAGGTTGTAGCTGTCAAATTCAAACCCTTCGGAGCTTGTGGGTAAGGAGGATAATTGAAAATCGCTTTCCTCCAGGTTGGGTGATTCACTCATGATAACGGTACGCTCTAATATGTGTTGAAATTCGCGTACGTTGCCCGGCCATGGGTAATTGGTGAGTTTCTTAATTACTTTGGATGATAATTTATTTATTTTCTTCTTGTATTTCTTCGAGAAGATCTTTAAAAAGTGATCAGCTAGTACCGGTATGTCTTCAGGCCTTTCGCGCAGCGGTGGCAATTCAATCTCAACCGTATTTATTCGGTAGATCAAGTCCTGTCGGTAGCTGTCTTCCATGGCCATCTGTTTCAGGTTCATATTGGTAGCACATATAAGACGTATATCGATGGCCTTGGGTTTGTTAGCTCCTACACGGGTTACCTCACGGCGTTCCAACACGGTTAGTAGCTTGGCCTGAAGGGGTAGTGAGAGGTTTCCTATTTCATCGAGAAAGATGGTTCCACCCGAAGCCAGTTCGAAGCGTCCGGGGCGCTCACTCTTGGCATCCGTAAAAGCACCCTTCACATGTCCAAACAGTTCACTCTCAAACAGACTTTCACTTAAGGCACCCAGGTCAACACTAATAAAACTCTCGTTGTTGCGCAGCGAATTACGATGCAGGGCGCGGGCCACCAGCTCCTTTCCTGTACCGTTTTCGCCCAATATCAGTACATTGGCATCCGTGGCAGCTACCTTTTTTATGGTGTTAAATACATTTTGCATACCTGGCGATACGCCAATAAAATCGGCAAAGGGCTGATCAAGAATAGTGTTGATCTCTTTCTGTTTGCTCCTTAAGTCTTTCACTTCATTGCGCGACTGCCGCAGTTGAACCGCCGAGTTAACTGTGGCCAGTAGCTTTTCGTTTTGCCAGGGCTTAAGAATAAAATCAGTGGCTCCGGCTCGTATGGCCTTCACCGACTTTTCAACATCGCCATAAGCCGTGATAAAAAGCACTACGGCAGAGGGATCAATCTCAAGTATTTTTTCCAGCCAGTGAAACCCTTCCTGCCCACTGATGGCATCTTTAGTAAAGTTCATGTCCAGCAGTACAACATCAAAGGACTCATCAGCCATTAATGCTGGTATTTTATTGGGATCGGTCGAAGTAGTGATGGATTCAACATGCGGTTTTAATAATAGCTTAAGGGCAAACAATATGTCAGCATTATCGTCAATGGCCAGTATGCGTCCTGATTTTTTCGTCATGATTCTGATTTTTTTGGGGCAACTAAATATACCACTTATTAAGAACAACTTAGCAATAAATTGTTCGAAATCGAACGTTTATTTATTGAATCTGCTATAACCAAAAAGGATGCCGTTTTTGTAATTAGCTTGATTATAAGTAATTAAAGTGGATGGCATGGAACATGGTTATGATTTTGATAGTAAACAACGAACCGTCACTTGGATATGATAAGGAGATGTGAGGTTAATGTGCTGATTGATAGTGTTGTGTAGTGTGGTTGGGATGCTTTATGGTAAGTTGTTAGTCGTTTAAAGGGGAAAATTAAGTGAAATAATATATACAAGGAAATGTTCGATTTCGTACACTAGTGTTTCGAAAACGTACATAATAGGGTAGATCATGATTCATACACGAAACTTAACAAAGCTGATCCGCAACGGGGCTATCGAGACTAAGGTACTTCAAAATGTTAATATTGACATTGAACAGGGTGAGTATGTGGCTATTCTGGGGCCATCAGGTAGTGGTAAATCTTCCCTGATAAATACCATAGGACTCATTGAAAAGCCTAGTGCCGGAGAGTTATTTTTCATGGATCACGAGGTGAGCCGCTTGAGCGAACGCCAAAGGAGTAATCTGCGTCGGGGAGGCATTGGATTTATCTTTCAGAATTTTGGTTTGATCAAGGAGCTGAAGGTATATGAGAATATTGAGTTACCACTTCAGTATCTTAGATATAACAAGAAAGAACGTCAGCAAAAAGTAGAGGCGGTACTAGCAGGCTTGCAGATAAGCCACCTGCGGCAATATTTTCCGGATCAGCTGCCGGCTCTTCAAAAACAATTGGTGGCCATTGCCCGCGCTGTGGTTTCAAAACCCGACTTGATTGTGGCCGATGAGCCTACGGGTAGTCTTAGTTCGTCGGATGGTAATCGAGTTATGGAGGTTTTGTCATCCCTCAATGAAGAGGGCTATACCCTTGTTGTGGCCACTCATTCGGCGCTTGAAGCAGAGCGGGCGCAGCGCATTATTCAGTTGTTTGATGGTCATGTTGTTACCGAAAATATTAAGAATCGTTTGTAAATGATGCTTACTCATCACATAAAGGTCGCTATCCGAAGCATTCGCAAACAGGGGATTTATGCTTTGCTAAATGTTTTTGGCTTGTCGCTGGGTTTGGTACTCGGACTGTTTGTCATTTTACTGGTGCGACACGAGCTGAGTTACGATACGGTATTTACAAACAGCGATCGGATCTGCCGTTTGGCCACTAAAGGTGTAATGGGTAATGATATAATAAACTCGGCGAATACACCTATGCCCCTCGCTGGTTTGCTGAGCGATAGTGATGAGGTGGGGGCTGTGGTGCGTATTGTGCCGGGCGCTAATAATGTAGTTGAAGCAGATGATAAGCGCTTTAATGAGGATGGCTTCATCTTTGGCGATGAAGACTTTTTCGATTTGTTCGATTTACCATTTTCACAGAAGGCCGATTCCTTTGATTTGTCAGTTCCCAGCCAGGTTGTGCTTACGTCCTCCACGGCTAATAAATATTTTGGGAAGGACAATGCTGTGGGACAGTTTATCGAACGAGATGGTATGACCTATAAAGTTGTTGGTGTTTGTCAGGATCTTCCATCCGCCTCACATCTTCGCTTCGATTTTGTGGCCTCCCTATCAACCATCGATCAGATCCTATTAAATAAGACTGACTCCAGTTATCTGAAAACATGGAAAACAGACTGGCTCTACCTCAATTGTTATACTTATTTGCGCCTCCGGGAGGGGGTTGATGCTGCATCTTTTGTTGATTGGGTAAATGCGGCCAAAGATGAATTGCTGTTGCCCCAGGTGGCTACTTTAATGAAGACACAACAGGATGCCGGTAAAGGGGTTTTCACCTTTTTTGCTCAGAAGATTCAAACTATTCATTTTGAGTCGCATCTGGATGGTGAATTCACATCTAATTCAAAACCGATTTATATTCGTTTGTTTGTGTTTGTGGCCATTTTTGTGCTTTTAACTACTTGTATCAACTTTATGAACCTCACTACTGCTAAAATGCGGGATAAATACCAGGAAGTTGGGTATCGTCAGCTGGTGGGGGCAACGCGCTCACAACTGATTCTTCAGTTTCTGATTGAGGCCCTAGTGTATGGTTTGGGTGCTATGTTTATCAGTATGGTACTGCTTGAGTTGTTGTTACCTTTTCTCAACAGTTTTTTTGAGGTTCGGCTCACTTTTAATTTTTTTCGGGGATGGATTGACTTCTTTGGCATCCTAGTTGTTTTGCTCGTTGTGGGACTTTTGGCGGGTAGCTTTCCTGCATTTTTCTTTTCGGGTTTGAAGCCTGAGAAACTGATTGCCGGAGTACTAAAAATCGGAAGAACAAGTTTTATTGTGCGTGGCCTTTTTGTTACCAGCCAGTTTGCTGTGGTAATGTTTCTGGCGGTTGTGGCCTCGGCTATGTGGTGGCAGATTGATTTTGTGCAAAATAATGATCCGGGCTTTGATACCAGTAACATATTGGTTGTGGAGAGGGGGCATGCTATCCGCAGTGAGCTGCCGGCTTTTAAAGCCGATTTGAAGGCTTTGGAGGGAGTGCGTTATGTAAGTGTATGTAATAGCTTGCCCGGTGATGATCACTATCAGTATGCATTCCGGCTGAGCGGAGGAAGTGATGATCAAGTGGTGTTTTTACCCATTAACTTCATTGATGATGACTACTTTAGAGTGATGGGTTTAGGCCTGAAGGCAGGGCGTTTTTTGAATTTGGATTTGGGTGATAGTTTGGCTGTTAACCTGAATGAGGCAGCTGTTGCAAAGCTGGGCATGCGTAAGCCGCTGGATGAAAAGATTGAAACCCTGGGTGATAAAGGCTGGAGTTTAACTACGGTGGGGGTGATTCGGGATTATCATTATGAGAGTTATTTCTCTCCCATTAACCCACTGGCATTAATTCTTATTGGCGAAAAATCACGTTTTGAATACGTTTTGATTAAGATGGTTGACGATGTGGAAGTGGATGTAAAAGCCATAAGAGCTGTGTGGGACAAATATTCTGGAGGAGCGCCCTTTGTGTATAATACTTTGGAGGATCGTATTGAAAAACTGTATGACGAAGATGTGCGAATTGCCAAAATTATGTCCGTTTTTACTTTTTTGTCCTTTTTTGTAGCCCTGTTGGGTCTTATTGCTCTGGTAACTTTTATTATTGAATATAAAGCTGAAACAGTCGCGCTGAAAAATGTGCTGGGAGCTCCGAGGCAATCCATCATGCGACAGGTATTCTCTATGTTTGGTGCCTATGTGGCAGGGGGAGTATTATTGGCCTTTGCGCCTGCCTATTATGCCATTAAAGCCTGGGGCAGCAGTTACGCTTACTTCGATTTTATTGGCTGGTGGATTTTCGTTGCGTGGGCAATTGCGCTTATTTTCATGGCTTTTCTGGTAACCTTTACGCAGGCCTATCGGGGGGTGCGCTTACGCCTTCGGGGTGCAGCTTAGCAGCCTGATATAGCTTGAATTTTTAAAACTTACTTATCCTTTGAATTCAGCCTGGTAGTTTCTTAGTGTTGTTTTTATTGTTCAGTAGTATGATTTCATAAAGTATTCTGTCCGTCTATCAATTTAACGCTTCTTTTTACAAGCTGTGTATTAAAAAATTCGATATATTTGCGCGCTAAGACGTGAAATTTGTCAAAACGAATTATAAAAATTTTTAACAAATGCAGAACAAAGGAGCTATAAGACTTTTTGCCATTTTGTTGGTATTAGTCAGCTTATATCAATTGATGTTTACTTTCCAGACTCGCAGAGTGGAAAACGAGGCAAAGGAGATAGCAGGTGGCGACCCGGACAAAGAATTTGCCTACCTGGATTCAATTAAAAACGAAACCGTTTATAACTTTCTATGGGTAGCCCGCAAATATACCTACCAGGAGTGTAAAGAGCGTGAGATCAATTTCGGTCTTGACCTGAAAGGTGGTATGAACCTAATTCTTGAGGTGAAGGTGGCCGACGTTGTTAAAGCTCTTTCAAATTATAATACTGATGAGACTTTCCTGGAAGCTCTTAGACGTGCCGAGGAAGCAGAGAAAAATTCATCAGACGACTTCATCAAATTGTTTGGTAAGGCTTTTTCAGATATCGACCCTGATGCCCAGCTTGCCACTATCTTTAATACCGTAGAGTTAAAGGAGCGCGTGAATTATAACTCAAGCAATGAGGAAGTGCTAAAGGTTATCCGCGAGGAGGCTAACAGCGCAATCGATAATGCTTTTAATATTCTTCGCTCACGTATCGACCGCTTCGGTGTTACGCAGCCCAATATTCAGCGTTTGGAGAAAGCCGGACGTGTTTTGGTGGAGTTACCCGGTGTAACAGATCCACAGCGTGTACGTAAGTTACTTCAGGGAACCGCTAGTCTTGAGTTCTGGGAGACTTACGAAAATTCTGAGTTGTTCGAGTCCTTTGTTCAGGCCGACAGCAAGGTGCGCGAGATGGAAGCTGCCAAAGCTCCCGCGCAGGAAGCAAGCGAAGCAACAGCGGCTGAAGAAACAACTGATGAAACAAGTCTTGTTGATCAGCTGGCGGCTGAAGCTACAGCTACTGATTCCTTAGAAGCTGCCAATGCCAAATCATTGTTTACTTATTTGCAGCCTAACCATCCCCAGCAAGGTGGTCCGGTTGTAGGTGTAGCCTTGTCGCGTGATACAGCTGAGGTCAATTCTTATTTAGCCAATCCGGCAATTAAGAGTCTGTTTCCAAAGAATGCTCGTTTCTTCTGGACAGTTAAGCCCATTGAAAAAGATTACTTAGTGAGTCGTTTTGGTGATGATGTAAATGAGAAAGAAACAGCATTTCAACTGGTAGCCATTAAGGTAAGTACACATGATGGACGTCCGCCGCTGGAAGGTGATGTTATTACTTCAGCCCGTAGTCAAACCAATCAGCGTGGTCAGTTCGAAGTGAGCATGAGCATGAATGCCGAAGGTGCCAAAACATGGTCGCGCCTCACTGGTGCCAACGTAAATCGTAGTATTGCTGTGGTACTGGATGGTTTTGTATATAGTTTCCCAACGGTTAATCAGAAGATCGACGGAGGACAGAGTCAGATTACCGGTAACTTTACGCCGGAAGAATCACAGGATTTGGCCAATATTCTTAAGTCAGGTAAGCTACCGGCACCGGCTCGCATTGTGGAAGATACTGTAGTGGGTCCTTCACTGGGTCAGGAAGCTGTTGACAGTGGTTTCACTTCGTTCATCTGGGCCTTTGTGGTAGTACTTATCTATATGTTATTGTACTATGGTGTTCGCGCAGGTTGGGTGGCCGACTTTGCTTTGGTGGCTAACATGTTCTTTATCCTGGGTGTATTGGCTTCCTTTGGAGCTGTATTGACACTGCCTGGTATTGCCGGTATTGTGTTGACGATTGGTATGTCGGTGGATGCTAACGTACTTATCTATGAGCGCATCAAAGAAGAATTGCGATCGGGTAAAGGCATACAGCTGGCCATTAAAGATGGTTACAATAACGCCTTCTCGGCAATTATCGATGCCAACGTTACTACTTTCCTTACCGGTTTGATCTTATTCTTGTTCGGTACAGGTCCTATTAAAGGTTTTGCCACTACCTTGATGATTGGTATTGCTACCTCATTCTTCTCAGCCATCTTTATTACCCGTTTGATTTTCGAACAGATGCTGAGCAAGAACAAAACTTTGGTATTCGATACTAAAATGACGCGCAACCTATACAAGAACATGCATATCAAATTCCTCGAGAAGCGTAAGATGTTCTTTGTAATCTCTGCCGTGGCCGTTGTGGTTTCATTGGGATCTTTATCAACTATGGGTCTAAAGCAGGGTATTGATTTCACCGGGGGTCGTACTTTCGTGGTGCGTTTCGATGATCAGGTGTCGTCTGTTGATGTACAGAATGCACTGAGCGATGTATTCGAGAATGCTCACGTTGAGGCCAAGCAATTTGGTAACGAAGGAAATCAGGTGCGTATTGCTACCAACTATATGATTGAAGAAAACTCTGAAGAGATTGACAATGCAGTAGAAGAGAAATTGTATGCCGGTCTGAAGAACTTCATCAAGAGTGATGTGTCGCAGGATGATTTCCTAACGGATTACCGTATGAGTTCGCAGAAAGTGGGACCCACCATTGCCAGCGATATCAAAAAGAATGCGGCTTACGCCATTGGTTTCAGTTTATTGGTGATTTTCCTTTATATCCTAATGCGTTTCCGCAACAAGGAGTTTGGATTTGGTGCAGTAGCTGCCCTTGTGCATGATGTTATTATTGTGTTGGGTATCTTTTCGCTTACCTATTCGTTTATGCCATTCTCTATGGAAATCGACCAGGCATTTATCGCGGCCATCCTTACTGTAATTGGTTATTCGATTAACGATACCGTAGTTGTATTTGACCGTATTCGTGAGTATCTGAAGCTATATCCTAAGCGTGATAAAGGTGAAGTGGTGGATGCGGCTCTTAACTCAACCGTTAGCCGTACAGTGAATACATCGATTACTACTTTTGTAGTGCTGTTGGTTATCTTCCTGTTTGGAGGTGAGGTAATCCGCGGTTTCGTATTTGCCCTAATGGTAGGTGTGTTGGTTGGTACTTACTCATCGCTATTTATTGCAACACCGGTTGCCTTTAATATGATTGAGAAGAAAGGGAACAAGAAAAAATAAAGCATTTTAGCTTCTTGTAAAGCCCCATGGTAACTGCCATGGGGCTTTCTTATTTAAAGCTGTTTCTATTTTATTATCTTTGAACACGAAAATTTATGATATGGGTACATTGCTTTTTATTTCCGGCATTGAAACTGTAGTGATTGTGCTTGTGGTACTCTTGCTTTTTGGTGCCAAAAGTATTCCTGATGTGGCACGTATGTTGGGCAAAGGAATGAATGAATTCAGGCGTGCTTCTGAAGAGATTAAGCGCGAATTCAGGGAAAATACCAGTGGTATAACGGATGTGGTGGAGGAGACCAAGCAGGATCTGAATCGTGAGATTGAATCCCTGGATAGGCCGGATGATAAAGCCATTGCTTCATCTGATCATCAAAAAACTGAAGATCAAGCTGACGATGAAGCAGACCGAGAAGTGCCACCTACATCTTCCAATAAGCGTGTATCGCGCAATGATGCTGTTGATTAATTAATACGAAAGTTTATATGTTACCTATTCTTTATTTATTGGCCGGTTTTGTGTTGTTGTTTGTTAGTGGAGACTGGTTGGTAAAGTCCAGTGTTCAGTTTGCCCGGCACTTTAAAGTGTCGACCCTGGTAATTGGTGTTACTGTTGTGGCTTTCGGCACTTCGGCTCCCGAGCTACTTGTAAGTTTAAATGCCGTTTTTGATGGAGCCGCCGATATATCAGTGGGCAATGTAGTGGGTTCTAATATTGCCAATATTGCTTTGGTGCTGGGGCTTGTATCGGTGGTATATCCGGTAAAGGTGAAGAAGAAAACCGTATGGTTCGACTGGCTGGTTATGATGTTGGCAACCATCGGCTTGATGTTAGGTAGTCGGGATGGACGCATCAGCGTAGGTGAAGGTATATTGTTCCTCATCGTGTTAGTTGTTTATGTTATTTGGGTAGTGTATGCCAGTCGCAAGCAGCAAAAGAAAGAGGAGGCCATTGAAGCACCCTCCTTGCCCTTGTGGCGTGCCGCTGTATTATTTCTAATGGCTGCTGCCGGTCTTTATTACGGTGCAGAGTGGTTAGTTCTTGGCGCTAAAGATATTGCGATTAATCTGGGAGTTAGCGAGCGCGTTATTGGTATTTCTGTGGTGGCTATTGGTACTAGTGTGCCCGAATTGGCCACCTCTCTGATAGCTGCCATCAAGAAGGAATCGGATATCTCCATTGGTAATATCGTGGGATCCAATATTTTTAATATTTGGGCTGTTTTGGGCATTACTGCCACACTTAAGCCCATTCAGGTGAGTACGTCAATCATGAATATCGATTATTGGTGGATGTTGGGCATCGCTGTTATTCTTTTGCTGGCCATTCTTCCGCTATCAAAAGGTATTATTACCCGTTGGAAGGGAGCCGTGCTGTTTGCCATTTATTTGCTCTATATTTATCTCTTATTTGTTTAGTTATGATTCAATGTCAGCAAATCAGAAAAAGTTATGGCGACCTGGAAGTATTAAAGGGCATTGATTTGTCCATTAAGGCCGGAGAGGTGGTATCCATTGTAGGTGCCAGCGGAGCCGGTAAAACTACTTTATTGCAAATACTGGGCACCCTCGATAAGCCCACGTCCGGAGAGGTGTTTCTCGATGGAATTAATCTCAATACCTTAAACGGAAAAAAGCTGTCTTCTTTTCGAAATACCCGCATTGGGTTTGTTTTTCAGTTTCATCAGTTGCTACCTGAGTTTACGGCTTTGGAGAATGCTATGCTACCGGCACTGATTAAGGGGGGTAACAAGGCAGAGGCGGAGCAGGAGGCAAAGAAATTACTAAATTTTCTCAGTCTCGATCATCGGCTTGACCATAAGCCATCTGAACTGAGTGGTGGTGAAAAGCAGCGGGTAGCAGTGGCTCGGGCGCTAATCAATCGTCCTGCTGTTGTATTTGCCGATGAGCCCTCGGGTAATCTTGATTCGCACAGTCAGGAAGAATTACAGAGGTTATTTTTTGAGCTGCGTGAGGCTTTCAATCAAACCTTTGTTATTGTTACACACGACTATCATTTGGCCAAAATGTGCGACCGTATGATTGAAATGAAAGACGGACTGATCCACGCATCATGACTTTAGATGAGATAAAAGATTTTCTTGACGAAAAGGTTGAAAAATATAACACCCCAGATTTCATAACTGATGATCCTATCAGCATACCGCACCGTTTTTCGTTAAAAGAAGATATTGAAATTGCCGGATTTTTAGCTTCCACAATCGCGTGGGGTAAACGTTCCATGATAATCAAAAGCGCGAATACAATAATGTCGATTATGGGAGATTCTCCATATGACTTTGTTATGGAGCATTCCGAAGATGACTTGGCAAAGATAGAGGGTTCAATACATCGCACGTTTAATTCAATCGATCTCAGGTTTTTCGTTGCTTCACTACGGAATATATATGCCAATCACGGGGGATTAGAGGCTGTGTTTAGTAAATATGCCGCGCACGATTCATTGCTATACGCCATTCATAAATTCAAATCAGTATTCTTTGAAATCCCCCATGAACGTCGGACGATCAAACACATTGGGGATCCATTAGCCGGGTCGGCTGCAAAGAAAATCAATATGTTCCTTAGGTGGATGATAAGGGATGATAGTAGGGGTGTTGACTTTGGCATCTGGAAAGAAATCAGTCCGTCAATATTATCATGTCCCTTAGATGTGCACAGTGGCAATGTGGCACGTAAACTAGGTCTGTTAAAACGTAAGCAAAATGATGCCAAAGCGCTTGTTGAATTGGACGCCTGCTTGCGTAAGTTAGATGCTGCAGATCCCGTAAAATATGATTTTGCATTGTTCGGACTTGGCGTTTATGAAGGGTTTTAATCATGGCTAATAACTATTTTCAATTTAAACAGTTTACCGTTCATCAGGATAAGGCAGCCATGAAGGTGGGTACAGATGGTGTGTTATTGGGTGCCTGGGTCAATGTTCTGCCATGCAGTACCATATTGGATGTGGGTACCGGAACCGGTCTGATTGCTTTAATGATGGCTCAGCGTAATGATAGTGCGCTCATCAGCGCTATTGATATTGATGCAAAGGCGGTAGAACAGGCTAATGATAATTGCCGGCAGTCGCCCTGGGGCGAGCGCATAAAAGTAGAGCATATTACCCTGCAAAGCATGGAAATCCCTTGTGATGGGGGCTTTGATCATATTGTGTGTAACCCTCCATTTTTTATTAATGCCTACAAGGCCAATGATGCATCCCGAAATATGGCCAGGCATACCGATCACTTGTCTTTCGATGATTTAATACAGCATGCACACCGGCTTACCAATGACCGAGGGCGCCTCAGTGTTGTGTTGCCTTATGCTTGTAAGGATGATTTTACAACCCGTGCGCACAATTATGGTTTTTCCCTCGCTCGGTTTTGTGCGGTGCGTCCCACTCCTGCCAAAGGTTATGTGCGCTGCCTTATGGAATTCTCTAAGCAGCCTTTGCCTCATCAGGAGCGGACTGAATTGGTTATTGAGGATAAGGGGCGCCATGGTTATTCCGATGATTATATTGCGCTAACCAAAGCCTTCTACCTGGCCATGTGAGACCCTCTTTTGCGCATAAGGCTAATTATTGATCCCCTGTTTACATATCGTCTTGATTGTGAAATGCCTTCATTGGCTATGGTGATTCATGATAATTCAATAATAATCACTATTTTAGTTCCGGAAAACGACCATGATGTTACGAAAGAAATATAGCGATAATGAACTTTTGGAAGCGGTTTACTCACGCGATAGTAAACTGATTAAGTATATCATGCAACTGGTGTGGAGTCAGGTGCGCGAGCTTGTTACCTCCAATAGTGGCACCAATGATGATGCCATGCAAATTGTTCAGGAAGCCTTTGTGGCCATTTACTCAAAAAAGGAAAAACCAGTGCTGGTCAGTACTTTTAGTACCTATTTCGTGTCCATCTGCAAAAACTTATGGTATCACGAGTTGCGCAGGCGTAAAGTACGGCCCGTCTATCAGACCTTGCACGATGAGATCCCTGATCTGGATAATGAGATAAAAGAAAAGGAATTGTTTGAACAACGTCGTCAATTGTATCTGAAGTATTATAAAAAGATACAGAAGGTATGTCAGGATGTATTGCGTCTGATGGCCATGGGTTTTACCAACGAGCATATCACAACGGAGCTGGCTTTTAGTTCGGTGGCTTATACCAGGAATAGAAAATCGATGTGTAATAAAAAATTGTTGGAGATGATTAAGGCTGATCCGCAATATAACGCCTTGAAGTATGGACTATAATAAAAAGATTCTATCCTTTTTTACCGGTGAGTTGGATGCAGCACATCGTGAGGAGTTAAAGCTTGAAATGGCGGATAATGCAAAACTTCAAGAGGACATGAAGCTTCAGCAGGAAGTGTTGTATGCCATTGCCAATCATCAGGACGACTATTCTGATTTCAAAAATCAATTGGCTGATTTGGGTAATGAGTTCATGGAAGAGCAAGAAGCTAAGTCACCATCTTTTAAAATTAACTATTGGCTGGCTGCTGCCTCGCTTATCGTAGTGCTGGGCTTGGGTAGTTACCTGGGGCTTTTGCGCGACTCATCATACAGTGGTGGCCAGGCTTTTAATGAGTACTACGAGGCCTATGGTACTGATATGATGGTAAGGGGCAATACCTCAACGGGTGTTTTTACTAAAGCTTTTGAGCAGTATCGCTCTGGTGATATCGCCAATGCACTTGTGTCGTTTGATGATTTAAGGTTGGAGAATGAGGAATTGGCCGGATTCTTCAGCGGGCTGTGCTACATTGAGATGGGCGATATGGAAAAGGCTCGTCAGGAGTTACGGTCTACACTCGACATCGCTATTTTTTACGAGGCACAAATACGATGGTATCTGGCACTTTGTTATTTGAAGCTGGAAGAATACGAAGAGGCTGAACTATTGTTAACTCAGATTGTGGCTGATGGGCATACTTATTCTGTAGAAGCCAGGTCCATCCTTAGTAAGTTAAAGGTTTAATCCTATCGTCTGCGGATATAATAAAACACTAGCATGCCGCTTAAAAGTGCTAATGCCAAAAGAGTAATTCGCTTGCCTTTTGGCATTTTTTGTTCGATGGCATTGGTATTGCCCGACAATACATAGCTGGCCCAGTAATAGGGATGTGAGCGTATGCCATCGGCAGCTGCCAGGTAATTGAGTTTGCTTTCGCGCATAGCGCTATTCTTATTTAATCCATCTTTTAGTTTTGCATAAAAATGCTTGATAAGATTAGCTCCGCTTTGATCGTTTACCGGCCACAATGTCATTACTTGCGCCTCAACACCAGCAAAAGTAAAGGCGCGTGCAAGGCTGAGCAGTCCTTCTCCTTTATGCTTATATCCGCTGCCTGAACTGCAGGAGCTAAGCACTGCCAGTGGTGATTTGATATTGTAGTTATAGAGCTCTCCGGCTTTAAAACCCCCACTTTGGCCCTTGTGCGATGAAAATATTAATTGTGAGTTAAATGGTTGAGCCTCGTTGTTAATAGAGTGCATGGCAAGATGCAATATGGCATCGCTTTGCATAGAGGCGATAAAGCGTGGGCGAGTAGCTTCTTCGCCCTCGAAAGCGATGACTGAGAAGCTGGATTCAATAGCCGATAACTCTTTCTGAGCACCGGGCAGTGAGGGCAATAGGCTATCGAGCTGACGCATTGTTTCCAAATTGATATTTTGCGGGTTGGTATGGCCTGAATAATGCGGGGCAAAGGCAATTACCTTTTGAAATATACGAGCTTGAGAGCTTACGTTATTTAACAAGGCAGTATTGTAGGAGTAGCTAATGGCCTGTTGTTTGATTAGCCAGGGGTAATCTTTAAAGTTGGGTTTTTTGTGCGAGTAATCTTTAGTTAGTAGTGCTTCAAAAGCCAGGTATGATAACTCGGAATGCGGTACAATGATCAGTTCCTTATCGTTAATAAGTGACTGTACATCCCCAAGCAGTCTTTTATAAAGCAGATGAGCAGCACCTGCAAATCGTTGCATTTTTTCGGAGGTTCCCTGACCTACAAATGGATTGGACAGTTCTTCTATTACGCGTTGGAAGGATTGCTTGAAGGCAGCATCCTTGGGTATGATAGCGCAATGAAAAGTATCGGTATTGATGGTAAAGCGGAATATTTCCGTTTCTGTTTCATAGTAATCAATAATGCACTGATTGGCTTGCAAGCGTTGTTGTGTTTCAGCAATACTTAAGTAGGGACGTTGTGCCTTTTCTTGTTCGTACAGCGGAAAATCTATTTTAATGAGCATATTGATGCTGTCAATATTGGACATGCAGCGGTCCATTTGTTTATTTAGCTGAGCCAAAAGGGTACTGTCGGAGGAATGCGTAAACAAGGCATCGTTATAGCGCATCAGGTAGCGGTCGTATTGTTCTTTGTTTTTGTTTAAGGCATTGATCATATCAATGGGGACACCTGAGTTAAGTTTATACTGCTTATCTGCTACACCCTGTAGCAGTGCATACGACTTTCCCTTTTGTATGAAGTTAAATGCCTGATGCAGATATTGCTGATCATTGGTGGCCTTATGCAACGCCATCGCAATGGAAGCGCTATTCCGCGTAAAATCATCATATAGCTTACCGGTCACAAGGCGGTCACGATCATAGTATTGCTTGCTCCTTAAACGTTCAAGTCCGCGACCGGCCGCTTCAATATAGGTCATAGCTTCTTTCAGGTGCGTAAGTTCATTGCTTGCACGATACTGCCTGTTAAGACCATGCGCCAGCTCTATGTTTACCTTGCGGTAGAGCATGGCAAAACGACTATCCTGAATGGAGGAGGCAGGGTCTTGCAGATGGGGGTATTTAGTCAGCATCTCATCGATAACCTGTGTAAGTAAACGGTAACTTTGGTGGTACTTATCAAGTCGATTGAAGCAAAGGGCTTTTTCATACTTGTTGTCCCAAAACAGATAGTGGGTGTAATTTTTATTTTCAGAAAGTATCTGCCCCACGTTATTTAGGTGAAAGAGGCATTGGTTGTATTGACCCAGTTCATAATAGGCAAGGGCTAGTATATTCTCAAAATTTTTACTCAGGGGGAGTTTAAGCTGGTGGTAATACACTTGCTGAGCCGAATCAATATAAGCATAGGCTGTTTCGTCCTCATAAAGCTTGGCCAGGTACTCGGCCGTTGATAAATAAGCGTCAGCAAGGTTTCTAAGATTACCTTGCTTGCTCTCGGCCACTTCCTTAAGTAGGTAGTATTTCATTTTATCATACTGCTGTAAGTCAAAATAGGTAGTGGCCAGTAGCATATGGGCCGAGCTGCGCGTGGGTTTTGAATAGTTGTTTAAAGATGTGATGGATAATGTGCGGGTAGCGTACAGAATGCAGTTTGTGTAATTATTCTGTCGTTTATAGTGGTTGGCCAGGGAGATTAAAAAATTAGCGTACTCCTCTTTGAATTGCAGCTCATGGTTTTCGTAGAATTTGGTGAGTGCTATAATTTCATGCTTAGCTTTGTCCTGCAAGCCCATACGCAGCAGTAAATCAATGTAGTTCTGGTAGAGAGCATGATTGTAATTGTTGATGTGCTGATTGAAAGGCTGAATCAGAGCCTCCTGCAATACACGATAGGCCTTTTCATATTGACGGTATTTGCCGTACAGGGTGGCCGTATAAACTTCTACCGACACATTGTAACTCTCGTAGTTTTGGTTGTTGAGTAAATTTTTTTTCTCCAGTTCGAATGATTTAGCAAGATAATTAAGGCGCTGGGCATGCTGCTCCTCTTGTCCATAAATAATTGATAGGTTATGGTATATTTTGGCACGAACAGAGTCTACCAGGAAGCCATTGTTTGGATGTATTAGCAATTGGTTCAGCAGCACTTTAGCCTGTTGGGTGCGGTTGCAGGTTAATGCCATTATGCCTTGATATAGTTTTATGTAGTCGGCTAATAAAGGGTCGTCAGCCGGAGCATTTAGTGTTGTGATAAACGCATAGGCCTTATCTAGTTGCCGGGCATATAAAAACGAGCGAATGGTTTTATACAGTAGCCGAAAACGCTCGTCATCTTGTGGGCGAATGCTATCGTAGCGTAAAATTTCGGCTCCTTTCTTTGCTGCAAGTGAATAATTCCCTGCCGAATAATGCTTCGTAAAATATAATATGTTGGTACTTGTTTCCTGGGAATGACTTTTATTTGAGGGTGCTAAAAGGCACATTATTAGTATGATAGTCTTAAGACTTTTCATTTCTTCAAAAAAAAGTTTCAAAAATGGTGTTACGATTTACGATTTCTGCAATTAACCTATAGAAACCATTAACAAATCAAGATTATGAGATCATCAGTTAACCCAAAGAAACAAGAGCAATATAAAAAGTTTATGGCAAAAGACGCTGCTTTTTTAAAAAAGGTTGTTGGCGGAGAAGGCACCGGAGCCAATCCTAAGCGTCCTGAGGACATAAAAATTAAAATATAAGTAATTCCTAAGTAGGTGTTAGGCGGCTTTGGACGAGTGCGCTGAGCGAAAAAGAGATTAGATATATTTAAGATTATCCCGATTAGAAGAAGTCTGAATGCAGACTCACTGTAGGTGAAAAGAAGGTAGAGCGGTTCCCCCTGTAGATTCCCAAATTTTTACATTCCCCATAAACACCGTTCTCCTTCTTTACCTTACATTGAGCTGGTTAATAGGAAATAAGTTGCCCCAGTACGAAGTTCACAAAATGATTGCACTGATTGATGTTGAAATCAGAGGCAGGAAAACCGGCTCTCCTAACGTCCTTGCCGGGCGTTTGTGTATGTCGGTGCGTATGCTTTTCTTTTATATAGATACCATGAAGGCGCTGGGAGCTAGCATACGTTTTTCGAAGGAGAATAACACCTTTGAATATGAGCAGTCTGGATATTTTAAAGACGGCATTCAGTGGGTGCTTTGCAAGGCCGAAACCGGAACGGAATGATAGTTAGCAGGGCAATGTTAAGTTAGCTGTGTTGTTGCCAGCATTAAAAACACTACTTTTAGGCTGATAGCTAAGAAAAAATATGCCTGAAAAAATCTCCACAGAGGAACATCCTTACCGAAATAAATATCACAACTATACGCATATGCATTATCGGGGGCACAGTTTGTACTGGCTCTTGCTAATCATCGTTTTCGCAGTTTTAGGATCCCTGCCCTTTATCAAGGTGGATGTGTCGGTGCAAAGCCGCGGACAAATTAATGCTGTGCATAAAACAGTGGCACTAACGGCTCCACTAACAGCAAGAGTGAAGAGTATCTCCATGCATGAAAATTTAAGGGTAAAAAGGGGCGATACACTTGTGGTAATGGATCATAGCGGCATCTCAGGTGAGATGAACGCTATTAGGCAGCAACTGACTCTTCATCAGTCGTATATCGCAGACCTTAAGGCTTTGCGCCAAAGCAAAGAAGCTAAGCTGCAAACTCAGCTGTATAAAAGGGCATATGCCGATTATAGGCGCAGTATTGAAAAGCATGGGCGCAGAATCCAGAAGCTGAAGAATGATTTTAAGCGTACACAGTCTCTGTACAACGACGGGGTAGTGCCCTCGTTGGAGCTGGAAGATGGAAAATTTAAGTTGGACGAAGCCCGCAATGAATTGGCTACTTATAAAACAGCCATGATGGCAGGTTGGGAGGGCGACCATCGGAATTATCTTTTATCAGTTCATGAGTTGAGGGGACGCATTGAACAGCTAAATCAGCAGCAACAGCAATATGTTTTAAGGGCACCCTTTGATGGTAGTGTGATTGATTTTAAAGGTATTGCCATCGGACATTTTTTAAATGAACAACAACATATAGCTTACCTATCGCCACACGAAGACCTAATCGCAGAGTGTTATCTGTCGCCGGGCGATATCGGTTTTATCCACGAGGGGATGCCGGTGAAACTACAGATAGACACTTATGATTATAATCAATGGGGGCTTATGGATGCCCGTGTTTTTGAGGTGGCTGATGATGTAACCATGAGGGAAGGACGTTATGCTTACCTGATTCGTTGCCGCCTTAGTAAGAATTACCTGAAATTGAAGCAAGGTCGTAAGGGGCCAATGAAAAAGGGGATGAGTTGCACGGCACGTTTTATAATTACGCGCCGCAGCTTATTTCAGCTATTGTTCGATAGTATTGACGATTGGATCAACCCCAAAATAATGAACGAAACCAATTTTATCTCTCAAGCACCCAAACAATGACCCTTAACGTTCAGCAATTTGATGCCACTGACTGTGGAGCTGCCTGTCTGGCTTCCGTCGCACGATACTATAAATTATATCTGCCTTTGTGGACCATCCGACGCAAGGCGGGTACCAATCGTGGGGGCACCAGCGCTTATGGCCTTATCCGGGCAGCCGAGCAGCTGGGTTTTGACGCTAAGGGGATAGTGATCGAAGCGCACGAATTAAATGATTTACCTACACCGGCCATTGCTCACCTGAAGATGCCTGGGGGTACGCATCATTTTGTGGTTATTTATAGGGTGGGTAAGAAAATGATAAAAATTATGGATCCGGCAACGGGGCGTATGGAAAGACTGACCCAGCAAGCATTCCTGGAACGGTGGACAGGGGTGGCAGTGTTACTCATTCCTGCGGCACAGTTTCAAAAGGGTGATAAAACCGTGTCCAATATAGGTCGTTTCGCTCGTCTTATCGGGCCGCACCGATCCGTATTTGTACAGGCGGGTTTTGGTGCTTTGGCTTTTTCATTGCTAGGTTTGTCTACAGCTTTTTACATTCAAAAACTGACCGATTTTGTGTTGGTGGGGCATAATCATAACTTACTTCACCTCATGGGTGTTATCATGATTTTAGTATTTATCACTCAGCTTCTTATTGGCATATTACAATCATGGTTTGTGCTGCGCGTGAGCCAAAATATCGATACCTCGCTTATCTCGGGTTATTTTAGGCATTTGATACGCTTGCCACAAAAGTTTTATGACAGTATGCGAATTGGTGAGCTGATAGCGCGTATTAACGATGCTGTTAAAATACGCAATTTTATCAATCAGGTGGCGGTAGAAGCTGTTGTTGATGCCCTTATTGTGCTAGTGGCCTTTGTGGTTATGTTCTTTTTCAGCTGGCGCCTGGCACTACTGGCTTACAGCGTTGTACCGCTTTACGTATTGTTGTTTTTTATTACCAATGCTTTTAACCGGCGGCTGGAGCGTGCCCGCATGGAGGAGACCGCCGAGCTGGAGATACAGCTTGTGGAGTCATTGAGGTCGGTTAAGACCATTAAGCAGATGGGTGCCGAGGGTCATTTTGCCGACGCTGTGGATCATCGTTTGATGCGTCTGCTTCATAAAGTATACCAGTCGGGTAAGATGGATATTTTTTCTGTTTCGGGCATGCAGTTGATTAATCGCTGCATTACGCTTGCAATTTTATGGTTGGGTGCCGGCCTTGTAATACAAACCGAACTAACAGCTGGCGAGCTCATGTCGTTTTTCGCTATAACGGCATTCTTCACAGGGCCAGTGGCACGCCTAACGGCTATTAATAAGAGTGTTCATGGAGCCCTCATTGCCATGGATCGACTTTTTGAGTTGCTGGAATTGGAGGCGGAGAGAGGCTCAGAGGATGGATTGCCCTTTACCCATGAGGATGTTGGGGAAATACAATTTTCAGGAGTGGATTTTTCTTATTCCCTGGAGCAGACTTTATTTTGTAATTTCTACGCTACCATAAAGCCCGGTGTCGTTACTGTATTGCTGGGTGATAGTGGCTCGGGTAAGTCCACACTGGCAGCACTTATACAGGGGCTTTATCCGTTGGATGGCGGACGCATTACCATTGGCGACTATGATGTAAGTCAGCTGTGCCTGGGTGATTTACGCCGTGTTGTGGGTATTGTGCCCCAGCAGATTGAACTTTTTGCCGGTAATGTTATTGATAATATTGCCCTGGGAGATGGTCAGCCCGATGTGCGCCGCATCAACGATATTATTAAAGCACTAAGGTTGAGTGAGTGCATTGAACATTTACCTGAAGGACTCTATACCTGGTTAGGCGAGAATGCAGTACAGCTATCGGGTGGCCAACGTCAGCGACTGGCCATAGCCCGTCTGTTGTATCTGAACCCGCAGGTGTATATCTTCGACGAGGCCACCTCGTATTTAGATGATCGCTCCGAGGCCGTGGTTAAGAAAGTAATAGAACAGCTCAAGGCCGATGGCAAAACCATAATAATGGTGGCACATCGCATGAGTGTTATGGATTTGGCTGATGAGGTTATGGTTTTTGATCGGGGTAAGATTCTACAGGCGGGTAAGGTGGAAGTCCTCAAGACCGATCGGCAAGGGCGATTCTATGAGATGTGGAAACATCACCATGGAGGGATGACTTTATCCGGAAAATAGTTTGGCAGATATTAATGATTACCCTTGGCCTGCCAGCAGCTTAAAATGATGGCATGGGCAGTTTTCAATATCAATTTTAGCTACTTTTGTGCCTTCATTGTTTTAAGTTCAAGCAGATGAAGAACAAATATGCAGCCCATTACTGGCCCAACCTAAAGCTGGCGACTCCGGTTGTGTTGTCGCAAGCCGGTCAGATGCTGGTTAACGTTGCCGATACCGTGATGGTAGGACGTGTGGGTACGATTCCCCTGGCCGCCGCCTCCTTTGCCAATAGTATCTTTATTAATGTATTGGTGCTGGGCATGGGTATTTCTTTTGCCCTCACACCGCTTGTGGGAAAGGCCTTTGGAGCTCGTGATAAGAAAGAATGTGCCTACTGGTTTCAGCAGGGTATTTTTGCCAACCTTATCATCGGGGTTTTATTAACCTTGGTGGCCGGCGCCATTGTCTGGGCTATGCCCTACATGGGACAGGAGGATGGTGTTGCCGAAGCTGCTATACCCTATTATCTCTTACTAATTGCTTCCATCATACCACTTCAGCTTTTTAATAGTTACAAGCAGTTTGCCGAAGGTTTGAGTAACACTCGTATTGCCATGTTTATAACCATTGGCGGCAATGTGTTAAATGTGTTTCTCAATTACGTATTTATCTACGGCCACTTTGGTGCGCCGGCCCTGGGGCTGGTGGGTGCAGGCATCGGCACACTGGTATCGCGAATAGTAATGGCACTTGTTTTTGTGTGGCTGTCATATCAGATTCGCTTATTTAAGGATTACCGGGGTTTTTATGTTACCCGTTTTTCGACCTCGGCTTTTGTGCGTATCTGGCGCTTGGGTCTTCCCATTGGTTTGCAGTCGGTCATTGAGGTATTTGCTTTTAGCCTGGGCAGTATTATGATGGGATGGTTGAATGCGGTGAGTCTGGCTGCACATCAAATTGTGTTAAGTATGGCCAGTGTAACTTATATGATGTCATCGGGGCTGGCTTCGGCAACCACCATTAAGGTGAGTATTCTGCGCGGGCGCAAGGAGTATGCAGCTCTTAAAGATAGTGCTTTCGCTTCGCTTCATCTGGTTATACTATTCATGACGGCCATGAGTGTGCTGTTTTTGCTCTTGCGTTACTGGCTGCCATCTCTTTTTGTCGATGAGCAAGAGGTGATTAATGTGGCGGCTAGCTTGATGTTGGTAGCCGGGTTATTTCAGATATCGGATGGGATACAAGTAGTTGCACTTGGTATTTTACGCGGTCTGGAAGATGTGGTGATGCCAGTGATTGGTGCCGGTGTGGCCTTTTTGCTGATTGCTTTGCCTACCGCTTATTTAAGTACTTTTACATTGGATATAGGCCCTATGGGCATATGGATAGGTTATCTTTCGGGCCTGGTATCAGCCGGTAGTTTTTTGCTTTGGCGTTTCAGAATGTTATATCGTAAAAAATATGCCTGAAAACAGCCATTTGATTGTTGATGATTGGCATTACTAATGGTCGGAGTAAAATAAAGTTGCCCACCCCCTCAGGGGTAGGCGATATTTTCCTCACTCAAGCACTCTGTTCAGAATAATATGAACGGCAATGCCACCAATAAGCAGTAGCGCGGCCAAAGCGAGCGGCGTGTTACTAACGATTGGATTCATGGCATAAACAGCCAAAACAACAACGCCGGCAATAATGAGGAGAATTCCGAAATTCTTAAGAAATGTATTCATGGTGCAATTTTTATTAGGTATTTTTAAATATACAAACAATTCGTTTTTATTCAAAGTGACATGAGTAGCTTGATGTTGGCCATCGATTTTTTTGTAAAAAATGTTGTTGGTGTTCCAACCATGGCAGGCTTTTATCCGTCATTAAAATAAGTAGATTAGAAGAATGAAGAAACACTATCTTTTACATACACTGTTTACCTTATTAATGTTCAGTAGTTGCCAGAAGGATGAGTTTACCTATCCCGTTGCGGTAAAGATGGAAATTGCTATTGCTGAGGGAAATGCATCGCACCTTAATTTCACCCATGGATATATATTATTCGATCAGATAACTTTCGAAGGACAAAGGCGACAAGGTGAGGATGTGTATTTCGCCACCCGATCCGATGATGAAATTGGTCCTGTGTATTTCCAGTATGGAGATAAGGTTCGAGTGAAGGATTTTGATATTCCTCAAGGTATCTACAGCAGCATGCGATGGCGCTTTGAACTCGAGGACATGGATGATATTGGTGACGATACAGATTCGAGCAATTATGATGAAGTAGATGAAAATCTGTTGGATGAGGGTGGATTACTGTTGGTGGGCAGTTATCGTGCGCTGGACGGCACAGTTTTACCTTTATACATAGTTGTTGATGACGGTGAGCTTTTGGTAGCAGATACAAAAGGAGGTGATTCGTATGGAGATATTACTTTATCGACAGAGAATACCTATAATGCCTGCTTGGTGTTGGATCCTTACTATGCCTTGCAAGCTGTAGCACCTGAATCGTTGGAGGCCGCCGAACGCAGTGATAATGATGGTGTGGAGTATATCGAAATATCAGAGGATGAGAATGAGGCCTTATTTGAAATAATACTATACCGGCTGCAAAATTCAATAAGTGTAGTTATTGAATAGAACTTTATTGGGGCAATGGATGATAATGATGAACAATTGCTGATAGCTTGTAGAAAAAATGAGCGTAAGGCACAGGAGCTGCTCTACCGTAAATATGCCGGTGAGATGCTGAGAATATGCCTGGCCTATGAGCCAGATCGCGACGCAGCAAAAGATATTTTACAGAATGCTTTTTTAAAGGTGTTTCGCAATATAGAAGCCTACAGTGGCGAGGGGGCTTTGAAGGCCTGGATACGAAGGATCATAACCAATACAGCCATTGATGCCTATCGCAAGCGGCAGCAAAGCCAAACCTTGCGGCTCGATGATCTGCAGGGAGCTATTGAGCCCTTTGAGGAGCAAAGCGATCCCCTGGTGTGTCAGGATTTGCTGCGCGAGGTTGAGAAGCTGCCCGATGGGGCACGCATGGTGTTTAATTTATATGCAATTGAAGGCTATGGCCATAAAGAAATTGCTGAAAAACTAGGTATCAGCGAAGGTACCTCTAAGTCGCAGCTGAACAGGGCACGCAAGCTGTTGAATGAACAAATAATGAATAGTAACTAGGGTAATGTCAGAAAAGGAATTCCATAAAAAATATAAGGCGCTGCTGGAGCAACTGGCAGCGGAAGCGCCTATGGATGTATGGGATGAGATTGCCAGTAAATTGGATACTGATGCCCGTGAGCTGCGCCTACAGGATGAGGAAAAGGCGCTGGTGGATGAGGTGTGGAATAAGCTGGAAGATGAGCTGGATATTGATCAGGTGTGGGGTAATATCGATGGCCAACTGAATGCCACTCAAAAGCGTCCGTTCTATCGCTCAATGCGTTATTGGCTGGCGGCAGCCATGGTTTTCCTAGTCATGGGCCTTATTTCCGTGCTGCACCTTTTTACCCGCGATCTGTCGCAGCCTTCATTGGTCGATAGAGGTAAGCAAGGCACGCAACAGGATGCTGAAGAAGTGAATTTAAAGGATGCGTTGCGGACACATC
Organism: Carboxylicivirga longa; assembly: GCF_050589825.1. Lineage (NCBI taxonomy): Bacteria > Pseudomonadati > Bacteroidota > Bacteroidia > Marinilabiliales > Marinilabiliaceae > Carboxylicivirga > Carboxylicivirga longa. The sequence continues at coordinate 117,305 of NZ_JBNGOZ010000011.1, forward strand.
AGATCAAGCGCGATACCGTTAAAAATGTAAGGGGTGTCTATTGGCTTGATGAAGAAAAGATTGCAGATAATTCTTTGGCTACTGAGCCGTCAAATAAAAATATCACGGCACCGATTAAAGTACTACGTGAGGAGCCTGATGCCCCGGCGAATAATCTGTTTAGCCCCAATGAAGAAAGCAGTACCTTCGCTGGTTCTACCACCAATGCATCAGGCTCACTTTTAACAACACCCATGCTGGCCTATCTTAGTGAGCAGCCACCGGCCATCGACTTGTCCGGTGATTATACCCTTAGTCCCGAACTGGTGTTGCCGCAGGAAGATACGCCTTTTGAGCATTGGATGAAGGCTTTTAATTTGCCCGATTTAGTTGATGAAAAGGATGTACTGGCCTATGATCGGAAAGACAGCCGGTGGACGGCTGGTGTTGTAACAGCTATAAAAAATACTTACCTGATAAATGGCGAGACCATCGATGGATTTTCATCATCGGGTTATAGCGATGCCAAAATTACCATTCAGCCCGATTGGGGACTGAATGTGCAATATGCCCTCAATCAGCGGCTTGTATTGTCGACCAACGTATTCTTATCATCATCATCAAAGCAAAGTTCCAGCACCTATCAGTATGGCGAGTATGTGAGCAAGGAAACGGCACTTACCTATGTCGCCACCGAGCTGGCACTAAAGCAAAATGCCAAACGCAGCCTTCTGGGCGATAAGGTGATTCGTCGTAATATGGCAGGGATTTATGTGGCACAGATGAGCGCTGCAAGTGAAACACAAACGGGCACTTCAAGCGATGTATCTTCCAAATATGCCAACTACGATTATGGTGTGTTGCTGGGGCAGGAGTTTGAGCTGCGCAGCAAAGGCCCGGTGAAGTTATCGGCCGGTATGGTAGCTAAGTTTGGTATTCCTAATGTTTATCAGGGAGATGCCGATACCCCGGGACATCTGAACAAAACACACAATGCCTCCATCGAGTTTCGGGTAGGTATTGCTTATCGTTGGAAAACAAAAGTGGGTGTTGATCGCTATCTGGGCGATCTGAAGAAATAAAACCACCCAATCATCTAAAATACCTCTGTGTAATAATTTGTAGATCAGCTACATATTGAATTACTGAGTAATAATTTGAAAAAAAATCAAATTCATTCCAACCTATCGGTCTATCCCCGCGTCATGGTAGTAAAGAAACAAAAAACGAAGTATAACAAATAATTTAACGATCATGAATTTATTTAAGAACCTATTTCTATTAGCCCTTAGTGTTGTGGTATTGGCAAGCTGTAATGATGATGATAACAATGCTGCCACAAGTAAAGTGAAAGTAGCTGTAAAAACTGTTAAAACATCAAGCCCGGGTTTAAAGGCTGCTGGTGAGTCTGCTGAAGATCCATTTCAGTTGGAAGTATTTATGATGAGCATTGGCGAAATAGAGTTTGATGTAAACGACGATATGGAAGATGTTATCCCCGGTGGTGACTCTATCTATAGCGATATTGATTTCGAAGGTCCTTTCCTGGTTGACATCTTATCACCCGATGCCGAGACAGGTATTGACCTGGCCGCTGCTAACGTGCCCAATGCAGTATACGAAGAAATCGAGTTTGACTTTGAGCCTTACGATAAGGAAGAGCCTGCTGCGATGGCCGGTAACACACTGATTGCTTCTGGTACTTATGACGGTACTCCTTTCTCTATTGTTAGTGACGAAGAGGTTGAACTTGAACTTGAATTTCCTAATGGTTATTCCCTTGAAGGAGCCGATTCGCGCTTATTTATTGAGTTGTATCTAACGCAGCTTATTGATTTGGTAAAAGCTATTGATTTTACAAATGTTGAGCTAGTTGATGGTGTTATCCTGATTAATAAAGATCATAACAAAGACATTCTTGATCAGTTCGAAGAGGCTGTTGAAAACTGCCTGGATATGGAAGAAGAAGGCGATGATGATGATGACAATGACGATGAGTAGGACATAGTATCTGAATCACTTAATACAATCAAAAAGGCGCTCTGGGAAAAATCTCGGAGTGCCTTTTTAGTATGTAGGGCATGGTGATAGCTTACCACTATGCAATGTTCATGGTACTCTGTACTTTTGGCTTGTCCAGCTTAGGTGAATGGCGGCAAAACCGCAGGGTGCAAACTATAAGGTGAGCCAACGGGTGCAATTAGCGTCTATTAATGATCTTTGTTATGGTATCGCTTTTTGTTCCAGTAGTCAATGTATTTATCCATGGTGATGATGCCCACAGGTCCTTGGTAAATACCGCCACTTTGCACACGATCCTGCACGCGCACTGCAATGGTAATACTTTCTGAGCTTTGGTAGAGTTCGGTGGGTAGGTAGTAGCCGCGTTGTGTCCGCCAGGCTTCTCCATATAAAGTGAAATGGCTGTTATTGATTTCACCCGTTTGGCCAATAAGCTGACCATTGACAAATACTTCATCCACATCATCGATCTTACCCAATACCAACACCAGCTTCGTGTTTTTTAAATGCTCGGGCAATTTAATGGTTAGGCGGTACCATGCCATGCCATCGTAACGTGCATAGCCCTGATCTTCCCAGGGGCGGGGCACCCATATCTTATCCCAGGTGCTATCGTTGTATTCCACCGCTTTGTAATAGGGTTTGTCGCCGGTTTTAAATTTCCAGTATCCCTCGAGCCCATAATCCATTATCAGCGGATTTATTTCGGAGCGTATTCTAATATTGCCGCTAACTATTCCACCCTCGTTGTATGCATCAAAAACGCGTACAGCAATAATGTTTGTGTTGCCCGGCTTGATCAGTTGATTTGGCAATTGATAGAGACGATGGGCATTATAGGCAGTTTTAAAGTCGGGAGGAAATTGTCCAGATCCATTAATGCGTTCCCCGTTAAGATAGACTTCATCCACATCATCAATGTAGCCCAGGTCGAGCCACAGGCTGTGTTGATGGGCATCAGAGGGCAGTGTGAAGGCTTTGCGGTACCATGCATAGCCATCGTAACCATTAAAACCCTGTTGCTCCCAGCTGTTGGGCACGCGTACTTGCTCCCAACTGCTATGGTTGTAATCGTAGGCGGCTCGGTCAGCAGCATCGCCAATGGAGAAATACCAAAGCCCGTTGAGCGAAATGTAGTCACTCAGGTTCTGGCCAACAGCACTGATGCCGGTCAGCCATAATACGATCATCATATATCGGCCTAATGCTGCCATTTTATTCATTTAACCAGTTCCTTAGTTGTTGCCAAAAGTCTGGCTCCTTATGCACGTTTTCCTCAAATTGCGCGTATTGTTTTTCGGTCATTATACCAATGGGGCCTTGGTAGATGCCGCCATCAATACCTGTATCAGTCACACGGATGGCAATGGTGTTTGAACCACTCCGCAGCAGGTTTGGAGGTATTTTGTAAGCACGCAGTGTAGTATAACTCTCATAGGTCCCCTCTAGTCCACGTGCCAGCGATGAGCGTAGTTTATGGGGCGATACTCCGCCAATACCTACGCCGTTTATCCATGTTTTATCCTCATCATCAATTTTACCAAGTAGTAAAATCAGTTTTTCATTCGCCAGCCTGTCCGGTAGTACAAAGGTTTTACGGTACCAGGCTGTACCGTCATAGCCATCCCATCCCTGTCCCTCCCAAAAGCCCGGTACCTGGATATTACTCCAGGAGCGATCATCATAATCACCCTCTTCTGCTCTGCTTTGATTATGAACGGCAAATTTCCAGGTGCCTGAAAGATCGAGTGAAAGCAGTTGGCTGGTAATGTCACTATACAGCTTAACCGGGCCGCTGACGATGCCACCTTCCAGGTAGTAGTCGTAAACACGTATGGCAATTACATTGTGTCCTTTTTGCCAATAGCTACGGGGTATGGTATACCTGCGCTCTTTATCATAGGCGGTTTTGATGTTGGGGGGTAAGCCGCCTGTTTTCCCTACGAAGCGGCCGTTGATATACACTTCATCGGCATCGTCAATGCGCCCCAGGGTAATCACCATATCGTATTGGGGAAGTACATCGAGACGTATTGTTTTGCGGTACCAGGCAAATCCGTTGTATCCCTCGTAACCTTGTGTTTGCCATGCTGCCGGAACACGTATGCTTTCCCAGTTGCTATCGTCGAAGTGGCGGTTTTTCCACTCCTCATTATCACCCACCGAGAACTTCCACAGTCCTTCCAGGGCTTGTTCCTCCTGAAGTATCTGGCCATATAAGGACCCGGTATTCAAGCACAGCGCAGTGGTGGCGATAATGAGGTATCTTAGTGTGTAGGTAAGCATAATTATATCTGGTGATTAAAAATACTGATTATTGGGGGTATTGCCAAAAAAGCCTTTTGTGTTAATTTCGTGTAATGCTAATGACTACGGTACCTGAATTGAATTGGGAAGCGTAGCATTTTACCTTGCAACGATGAATTGATGGTTTGTATATCCATGTTGCTCAGTGTTGATTCAACGTAATTGATTAGTTTTTCGTTCTGCCCGCTGATCTTGTGAAATATTAATTTATTGTTTTCATCAACAACGAACTTAACAATTACGGTTTCCTCACAATCGGGTTTCAGGTATTCGAAGTTAGGTCCTTCAAGGGTCTTTCTTATTTCCTTATTCAGTTGCCTACAGCATTTTTTAAAGGCTGCTTTTTCAGCGGTGCTTGCACATACTGCTGTACTTACTCCAAGCATAAGTACCATTGTGGCGAAAAAAATTCTTGCTTTCATAATGCTTTGTTTTTTGGGGTTATCAAATAACTTACAAAAGCAAATGTATAAGAGGGCTAACACCGCAATGTCAAAGTACTGTCATCTCTTGTCACCAATTGTCATTAAAATGTCATGGGAACCGGTGGATAGGTGAGTTGGTGAGTTGGTGAACTTGTTAACCGTGGAATTGGAGAATCGGGCAAGTGGTAAAATGGAAAGCTGATGAATTGAAAAACTATTCTCCAATTTTGTCATTGACAACCAACCCTTAGTTTATCTATTTTTCGTTTCTACAATTCCTCAATTTCTCAAATTTTCAGTTTCTCAATTCCCCGGTTTTTCAACTTCTTCACATTTAGAAGACATCCTCCTTTTAATAGTAGCTCACCAATCGATACCCCATTCCGTGCACGGTAATGATTATCTCCGGCTCGTTGGGGTTATCTTCAATCTTCTGGCGCAGCTTGAGGATAAAGTTATCGATTGTGCGCTGTGTTGGCTGAAAGTCATATCCCCATACATTGTCCAGCAGGCTATCGCGACTGATGGTGGCATTTTTGTGTCGCAGCAGGTATTGTAGTATCTCAAACTCTTTGCTGGTCATTTTCACGGCATCTCCATCAATGCTTGCCGTGTAGGTGTTAAAATCAACGGTAAGACGGCCAATGGTGGTGTGTCCCTTGCTGCTTCCTGACGGGGTGGATTGGGTGCGTCGTAAAACGGCTTTTACCCTAGCCAGTAACTCACGTAGGCTAAAGGGTTTGGTCAGATAGTCGTCGCCACCCGATTCAAGGCCTATTACCTTGTCAATTTCTTCCCCTTTGGCACTTAAAAAAATGATGGGTGTAGGGCTGTTCTCGTGTCGTGCTTTTTTGCACACCTCAAAGCCACTCATTAGGGGAAGCATCACGTCCAGCAGCACCAGATCGAAGTTGCCCGTCAGTATTTTCTGAAGCCCCGTTTTGCCATCACCGGCCGTTTCAACTTCGTAGCCCTCAAACTCCAGGTTGTCTTTAATACCCGTTTGCATATCCGGCTCGTCTTCGATGATTAAGATTCGTTTCGTCATGATAGATTGTTTGGCTTATGGATGGGAAAAAGTAAGCGAAAACAGCTGCCATGCCCTTCTTCACTCTCCAGCTCAATCTTTCCCTTGTGTTCTTTCATCAGATGCATCACAATGCTCAATCCCAGCCCCGATCCTTTGGCATGGTGTGCCAGCGCTCCCTTTGTTACACGATAGAATTTCTGAAAAATATGTTTTTGCTCATTGGGTGCAATGCCCAGCCCTTCATCTTTAATCTCCACAAACTGGTATTGGTTTTTCAGCCCGGTGGTGATGGCAAGTGTTTTTTTGTCTTTGCTGTATTTAATAGCGTTATCGATGAGATTAATAAGGCATTCGCTCATCGCCTGTCGATCGGCCATTATGGGCGTCAATTGTTCGTTTTGTTGCAGCTTAAGGGTGAAACCTTTCTCTTTCAGGTGGTGGCGGTAGTTGCGCAATACCTCTGCTACAACGGCGTTGAGTGATAGGGGTACGAAATGTAGCTTTTGTCGTCCGCTTTCGATGCGGGAAAAGTTAAGGATATTATTTACAATTCCAGACAGGCGCTGCGTCTCCCCGTAAATGATATCATAGTAACGCTGCCTTTTATCTTCGCCTTTGAGGCGTCCCATCTGAAGCGTCTCTGCGTACATGCTGATGAGTGCCAGTGGGGTGCGTATTTCGTGCGATACATTGGATACAAAATCGGATTTCACTTTCGCCAGATGTAACTCGCGTTTAACATTACGGTAAAACAGCCAGGCACCAATAATCAGCAATACATCCACTAGTATAAGCAGTGCAATGTTTTGGGCAGCACGTTTGCGGGCCAGGTCGGCAATGCTGATGCCACGCGGCAGGATACCCAGTTTATAATCAGGCAGTAGCCAAATGGCTTGTTCTTTAATCACATCCTCGGGCGCCTCATTAAGCAGGCTACTGGCAATTAGTTGATTGGTTTTGGCGTGTCGTACCACAATAATCAGGTTTTCGCCGGCTACCATCTGTAGTCGAGGTGATAATGCTTCGCTGATAAATTTTTGTGCATCAACTAGTAGGATATTTAGAAAGAAGCGGTCGTTATTACGCGATACGAAAGTCAGCATACTCAGATGCTGCTGGTATTCCAGGTCAATGCCGATTATTTTGCGGTATCCGCTTTTTAGGTATTCTTTCAATTGACTTATTTCGCTCTCATACTTCCTTAGCTGTGTAATTATTTCATTTTGCAGGCTATCGTTGGCAATATGAAAATGATTAAGGTTTAAAGTATCATCGGCGAGGGGGTGCATAATAAACATCTGCACCTGTGGGAAGGCCGGCAGATCTTTCTCGTAGGTATTTTCATAAGAGGCCGGCTCCAGTTCTTTGTAGAGCTTATTAATCCAGTTATTGCTTATATCATCGGTGTATTGATTGATGGAGAAGAGAACGGATTCCAACTGTTTGGTGTAGATCGATTCAATGGCTTCTTCCTGATCATTCAGGGTGAGTAGCTGAATACCTGTAAACAGGGTTGTTGGAATGATTAAAAGGCACCCAACAATGAACCAGGGTTTTAATATGAGGCGATGCTTTTTCATGCCTTTTTTTAATCCGGTATTTTAATCAGTTCGGGTTCTTCCTGCTGAAACTGTCGCATCTCATCAATCACCAGCTTCATATCATCGAGAAAGGCAGTGTTGCAACCCTTCGCTTTGGCAATTTGCAGATAGGCCTCCATGGCTTCCACGGCGCATACATCGGTGCCCGCAATAACAAAGGCCGGCCAGTCGTTGCGTAAGCATTTGTGTAGTATGGCTTTTTGATCTTTCATTTATTGATCCTAAATATAGGAAAAATTAAGAAAGGGCGGAACCGGATAAATGGTCTTACACCGCCGTATTGGCCTGTAACTCCATCTTCAGATGCGGAATGCCATCTTCGAGGTATTCGTCTGAGATGATTTTATAGCCCAGGCTGACATAGAATGCTTTTAAGTATTTCTGGGCACTGATTTGTATACAAGGAACTTTCCATTGAGAAAAAATCCAGCTGGCTGCTTTTTGCATTACCTGGCGCGCCAAGCCTTTAAAGCGATAATCTTTATCTACCACTAAGCGTCCAATGGAAGCTTCTTTAAAGCGGCTGCCGGGGGGCAGTATTCTTGCATAAGCAATTATTGTGTCATTATCGATAAGCAGTAGGTGGTGCGCATATTCATCGTTGCCATCCAAATCATTGTAAACACAGTCTTGTTCAACGACAAATATTTCGGCACGCAGTTGAAGTGACTGGTATAATTCCTTTAATTTTAAGTTGTTGAACGATATGATTTTAAGTTCCATTTGTATGCATGGTAGTTTAACGAATATTGAAAATAAAATCTTTTCAGTACTTGTGCAAATTCTTACTTTCTTAGCCTTGCTATGTTCACTAAATAGATACCCCCGATCACCACAACACCGCCTGCAATTTGCCACGCGCTAAGTAATTCGCCCAGAATGAAAAATGCCGCAATGGCGGTTACTACAGGCTGTCCGAGCAGGGTGGGCGATACCGTGGTGGCTTTCAGGTGTCCCTGCGAGTAGTTAATGAGTGTCCACCCACCCACATGCACCCCGATGCCATAAACCAGCCAGATAATCCAGGTGGTGTCACTGTATCCGGTAAATGAATGAGGACTTAATAAAACGGCCCATCCGGTTGTAAAAGCAGCCGCAATTGTGCTTAAGGAAAGATAAAGCAGAGTGTTCATATAGGAGCGCCCTTGCTGGGTAAATAGATGATAGATGCCATAGAAGATGCCTGCTACAATGCTGAGACCTATTCCGGCAATTAAGCCATCTTTAACATACCAGCTACGTGCGGCCATCATAAACATGCCTGTTATGGTAACGAATAGTCCCAGCCAAAAGCCCTTGGATTGCCTTTCTTTAAAGATAAATACAGCGCCGAGGCCGACCCATACAGGAGCCAGATTCGCGATTAAGGTAGGAATGGTGGCATTGCTCAGTTCAATGCCCCACGACCACAAGGCCATGTCGATACCAAAAGCTACGCCACCCAATATGGGCATTAGTAGTGCTTTTAGGGGGAGTTTTATAAGCAGGCGCCACTTGCTTAACAGGGGAGTGATTAATACCAGTGAGGCCACAGCAACCCTGTAAAAGGCGGTTACCATGCCGGGGGCTTCAGCCGACTTAATAAGGATGGCCGAAAAGCCAATGATGATAAGGCCTGTAAACAAAGCCAGATAGGGGCGTACAAGTGATGATGAGCTGCACATGATTTTAAATTTGCGCAAAGATAAGCCGATTATTGTTACAGCCTAATAATACCTGTTTATTAGATGCTTATAAAGGCTTAGGGTGAATAGTCACTTAGCTTTACTTGTCAATGATTCGATCCTGTTTACTCAGGAGACGGTGTTTAATGCCGTAAAATACAATTAAATAGAAGCGTTATTAATTAACACTCTTTAGGGTACATTGTTATTAAACTGATAATTATTTGTTTACCTTTGTGGCATATTTTAAAAGGCCGATTTTTGATAATTTCCTGAATGATAGCCGCTTCACGTCACTTCCTCCGAAGCCTGCTGCAGTTCACATCTTCAATTCTCTTCTTTTTAAATAAGTAATATTGGCACACGAAGTGCCATCGTCTAATTTTATAAGTGTTATAGCATGAATATTTTTATTGCAGGTCTGACAGATAACATCTGGGATGAGGATTTGAAAGAACTTTTTGAAGAATACGGACAGGTAACTTCCGCTAAAGTTATCAAAGATCGCGAAACCCGCAAGTCACGTGGTTTTGGTTTTGTGGAGATGCCCGACGATGCGGCAGCTAAAAAGGCCATTCATGAATTGGATCGTGCCGAGTATGATGGAAAGATCATCAATATTAAAGAAGCGCGTCCTAAAGAAGGAGGTCGCCAGGGCGGTAACCGTCGTCGCTTCTAGTAATATAGCGCAGAATAACCTAAGATATGACAAAAAAGCCCGTGCACTTGTTGCACGGGCTTTTTTGCGAATTAATGTTTGATTGCCTGAGTTTAAAAATTCACATCAAACTCAGGCAATAGTAATATCCATTTCTTAGTTGTTGGTACCTTCTGTTTTACTAAGGTGCTTGTCGTAAAAGAATAATGCTACTACAGCAGCCAAACCAATAATGAGAATAACCGTCCAGATGGATGCCGGGTTATAGGTGTCCCACAAGTAGTTGGTCAGTTCATTGCTGTTCATATTCATGGCCGTAGCCGCTTGTTCAAAATATTCGTTTTGTGTCAGCCCCTCATCAATGCTCAGTCCCCGGGCCGCTACTTCCTGCTTTACAAAAGTGGTTTTGTCCGACATCCACTCATAAACATTACCAGAGATGATACCTGCAAATACATTACCTAAAAATACAGGGATAAATGAATAGCCCATGTACAGTGCTTTTTTCTCCGGTGGCGCAATGCGGCCAATGTATTCGGTAATCTTTGGCGAACCGGCCATTTCGCCGATGGCAAAAATGTAAATGGCTACCAGGGTAAAAAGCACGTTTTGCGTAGTCAAAGTCAAGGCCATACCAATGGCACACACCAAAAATCCAACCATCATAGAGCGCAAAGGACGCCATTTCATTACAATGCTCGATACGATAACCTGAAACAAGATGATGTACATGGCATCGAAGTTAACGATGAACTCGGCCTGCATCTGCCCCGTTGCCGTGCCATAGTTCTCGCTGAAGAAAGGCATGTTGGCACTAAAAAAGTTATAGACCGAAGAGGTATCGACCCACTGCATGATAAATACAGGCAGGGTAAAGAATAATTGGTTATACATGGTCCAGAAACCCGCTACAATCAGCAAGAAGAGAACGAATTTACCATTGGCCATCACCTCAAAAATATTGGTGAATATCTTGCTGATAGAGGCACCCAATGTATCGTTTGAAGTCTCACGCTCGGGCTCTTTATAAAATAGCAGCAGAAAAAAGTTGATAGCGATAATGCCGGCGGCAATATAATATACCAGGGTGTAGGATGAGTCTTTAAACAACAGAGTTACCAGCGGTCCAAAGAAGGCACCGAGGTTCACCATCATATAAAAGATGCCAAAACCGATAGAGGCTGTTTCGTCGTTAGTGGACTTGGCTACCGTTGCAGAAATGATAGGCTTAAACAGGGCTGCCCCCAAAGCCAGGTACAGGTAAATAAGAAATACACCGATGAACGATTTGAATAGAGGCATGAGGATAAATGCCGAGGTGTAAATAATAAAGGCGATAAAGAGTACGCGTTTATAGCCAAATCGGTCGGCTATGGAGCCGGTAATAACGGGCAGAAAGTAAAGGATACCGGTACCCACACCCATGATAATACCTTTTTGTGCCTGCGACAGTTCAAGGCCGCCCACATCGATGGAGCTGGTTAGGTAATTGGCAAAAAGCATGAAAAACCCGTACCAGGCAAAGCGCTCGAAAAGTTCAATAATGTTAGCCACCCAAAATACGCGTGGGAATTTTTTAAATGTTCGTGTAATGCTCGACATATAGCTGTTCTAGTTTGTTTATACGTTTCAAGAAACGGCTAAAATAGTTTCTTTAGTGCATAAACCAAATGCCTTTAGTCATCTTATTGGTTAAATGCGGTCTTTTTAGTGGCCAGGTAAGTAGTAATAAAGATGAGTTTAACACGCTGACTCAAGGCGGTGTAGTTAATTTTTTCGGGGGTATCACCCGGCTTGTGGTAATCGGCATGTAATCCACTGAAGAAAGCCAGCACCGGTATGTTCAGCCGATGAAAAGCATAGTGGTCCGATAGGCGGATGAAGTTACCGTAGGGCTGAGGTTCATTATAATTGTTTTGTATGCTCAGTGTTTCAGTAAGCTTATTGGCGGCCTGCACCAGGGTATCAAACTCCGGGTAATGCTGGTTACCAATGGTGTAGATATAGTTGGATTTATGGGCAGAGTCAATGCGACCCACCATGTCAATATTGATATTGGCTTTAATGTTAAAGTCATGCTCCTGTGGGTGGTTGGCAAAATAAAGAGCACCTAACAACCCTTTTTCCTCCCCCGAAGTAGCCAGAAAAATCAGATTTTTGTCCAGCTTATCTCTGAGTGGCACAAAGGCATGAGCCAGCTCTAACATGGCTGCTGTGCCACTGGCGTTGTCATCAGCGCCTGCATAAAGGCGGTTGTGTCGTTCGCCCATATGATCGTAGTGTGCACTAATCACCAGGGCATCTTTTGTTGAATTATTGGCGGGCAATATCGCAGCTACATTGTAGGCTTTTGCTCTTTGGATATGAACGGGGCCGTGCAGCGATACCGTGGGCTGTGGCAGTCTGCGCAGTTGACGTCCGCTCAAGGCCTTCAGTTCCTCGAAGGAGCAATTAAAAATAGAGGTGGCTGTTGATTGTTTCAGGGCAAAGGCATGGATGAAACGATTGCTTAATTGTGGTTTGTCCTTCAATAGCAATTGACGCTGATGTCGTGTGGCAATCAAGTCCGACAATTTATCAAAAGCAGAAGTATCCTTAGCAGGCACCATAAACAGGGCAAGGGCATCTCGCTGCTTTAAACGATTGGCCAGCTGATACCAATTGTTTAAGTTATCTGCCAAGGCCACTGCAACCTTCCCTTTCAGCTCCAGTCGATCCAGTGAGGCGGCATCGCCCCGGCCAATAAAAATGGCCTTGCTGTATTGCCGGGGTTCAATAGGGTTCGTTCCCAGGTATACGAAATCCTGAAAGTGAATGAGGGGAGTTTTGTTAATCTGCACATTGATTTCACCCCATTGCTGAGACCATAAGCCTATATCTTGCAGATAAGTGGTGTCTTTCAGGGGGTGTAGCCCTTGTGCCTTAAAATGATTGATGATGTATTGGGCTGCCTTGTGCTCGCCGGCTGTAGCAGTGCCTCTCCCTTGCATAGAATCGGCCGCAAGTGTGTAAACATGTTGGCGCAGGCTTTGTGTGCTTATTGCATCCAGGTAGTTACTGTTAAAAGAGCTTTGTGCTGAGGCAAGCAGGCTGCTCAGATATAGTAGGATGAAGAAAGTGATTCTCATGTTCAATCGGGTATCATATGTCAATGCTTTACGCTTAAAGATACTATTTTTTAGACGTTGTAGGCTTTTGAAACCTGTGCTTATCTTAGTTTTTGGTGCCTGAGCACTTTAAAAGTAAATGTGTGAAAAGGGGAACGAAGAACCTTTTTAGTGCTGTTCTGCCAACTATTAAAGGTATGTTGTGTGATTTAATATTAAGTAACGTTTTTTACATGGAGGCACATACACAAATGAATAGCGGTTTTATTATCTTTGGCTTTCATTATTTTTTAACTGTATAATTGTGCCTTTACAGGCAATAAATAAAGCACTTACCATGAATTTTGTAGAAGAACTAAAGTGGCGTGGCATGATACACGATGTTATGCCGGGTACAGAAGAGCAACTTAAGAAAGAACTGACATCGGCGTATGTGGGTATCGATCCAACGGCTGATTCATTGCATATTGGTCATTTGGTGGGTGTGATGATGTTGAAACACTTTCAGGCTTGTGGGCATAAGCCGTATGTATTGGTAGGTGGTGCTACCGGTATGATTGGTGACCCTTCCATGAAGTCGCAGGAGCGTAACTTGCTTGACGAAGAATCGTTGCGTCATAATCAGGCCTGTCTGAAAGAGCAGCTGGCTTTGTTCCTGGATTTTGACTCGTCCTTGCCCAATGGTGCCGAGATGGTGAATAACTATGATTGGATGAAGGACTTTTCCTTCCTTGAATTCATTCGGGATATTGGTAAACACATCACAGTTAACTATATGATGGCCAAGGATTCAGTTAAGAAACGCCTGGGAGAGGAGTCACGCACCGGATTGTCATTTACCGAGTTTACCTATCAGTTGGTACAAGGCTACGATTTTCTTCATCTTTATAAAGAGAAGAACTGTAAGCTACAGATGGGCGGTTCTGATCAGTGGGGCAATATCACCACCGGTACAGAGCTGATTCGTCGCAAAGAGCGGGGGGAGGCCTTTGCCTTAACTTGTCCATTAATAACCAAGGCCGACGGAGGTAAGTTTGGAAAAACAGAGAGCGGTAATGTTTGGCTCGATGCTAAAAAGACAAGCCCATATCATTTTTATCAGTTTTGGATGAATACCTCGGATGAGGATGCAGAAAAATATATTAAGATATTTACCATGCTAACGCGTGAGGAAGTAGAGGCATTGGCAAAGGAACAAGCTGAGGCACCTCACTTGCGTCCTATGCAGAAGCGTTTGGCTGAAGAGGTGACCGTGATGGTGCATGGCCGTGATGCCTACGAGTCGGCTGTGGAAGCCTCACAAATTTTATTTGGCAAAGCAACTACCGAAGCTTTGCGCAAGATCGATGAGCAGACTTTATTGGCTGTATTTGAAGGCGTGCCACAGTTTATTGTGGACAAGGCCTTGTTTAATGCAGGTGTTAATATAGTGGATCTGCTGGCTGGTGAGGCCGATGTTTTTCCATCGAAAGGGGAGTTGCGACGTACTATTAAGGGGGGTGGCTTAAGCATCAACAAAGAAAAGGTGGTCGATGCCGAAATAATGGTGAATAGCGATGCTCTGTTGAATGGAAAATACTTGTTGGTACAAAAGGGTAAGAAGAATTACTTTTTGCTAATTGCTCAGTAAGCAAGCTTTTCAAAGGGTGCTTGCCCAATAGTATATAACCTTTTCCGGAGTGTTTAGCTTTGGAAAAGGTTTTTTTGTGATTTTTATAATGATAATAATCTTAGCTCTGCGCTTGTGCTAATTCTTCTAGTGGAATTCCAAACCAATAAGTGAGATGTCATCGAAGGCTACACCTTCAGTCTCAATGCGGTCGATAATAGCCCGCAAGCCAACGAGGTTTTGTTCCAGTGGTAGATCATTGTTCATGACAGCCTCTACTTCTTCGGCACCCGACTCCACCTGATGTCCATCATCCAGTTCAACCAGTCCATCGGTAAAAGCCAGTAGCTTAGAACCCTTGGGGATGTGTACCTTGCCCTGCTCTATGGAAGGAATAAAATCAAGCATACCCAAACCAATACAGCCTTTTTCGAGATGTACCAACTGTTGCTTGCGTGCATCGTACAGCAGTGGTGGTAGATGACCTGCATTAACATAGCTTAGTCGGCGAGTTATCAGATTATAACGGCCAATGAAGAGTGTGATAAACTTCTCGCTGTTGGCACTTTCGTTGACGCGAGCATTAAGCTGGTGTATCAGCTTTTTTAAGTTACAGCTGTATGAGAAGAGTGAGCGTATAACAGCCTGAAAATTGGACATTAACATAGCTGCTGAGATGCCTTTCCCCGACACATCGGCGATGCAGAAGCCAATGGTATTGCGCGACAGGCGGAACACATCGTAATAGTCGCCTCCAACGCCCATATGGGGTTGGTAATAGGTATGAATATCCAGCTTTGACGTTTTGGGCAGCTGGTGCTTATTGGGTACCAGTTGATTTTGGATGCGAGAGGCAAGCTCCATCTCTTTCTTAATTACCTCCTGCTCTAATAACTCCTGCTGCATGCGTTTATTTTCCACAAAAACGATGATCAGGTTGGAGATAATCTGGATGAGCTTCAGGTGCTTAATAGTAGGACTAATGCCCTGTTGTTCCTCCTCAATATCGCCAATTAGCACGTAGCCAATGGCCTGGTAGCGATGAAAAAGCGGAATTACGGCGTCAAAACCCTTGAGTTTGGGCGGATGCGACACGGTGATGCTTTCTATGGTTTTGTATTGCAACAGATCATCTTCTACGTTGATGGCTGCTGCCTCCTCCTCGGTTACACCGGATATCAGTAAATTCTGCCAGGTATCGTTGGAATAGGTATAAACCAGTACCTTGCCTACTTCCAACTCCTCGCGAAGCAATATCTCAAACTCCGACACTAAGTCTTCTATCGTGTGGTCCTGATTGATGGTCTGCGCAATATCCAGGATGATGTTTAATCGATCCTTGTATAGGCGGAGGCGTTTCTTTTTTAATTGCGTAACCATATAAACTAACTCTTTCCAACTAAGGTATTAAAAAAAACTACAAAAGGCAGCTTTCTTACCCTTTCTCTTTTTTTGATAAAAGTAACACCCTGTTATAATCTTTATGTAAAACATTAAAGGTGCGATTATAACAGGGTATTTTTGGTGTTACTCCTTTACACGTTCCACGTAGGAGTTGTCACTTGTGTTTATCTTAATTTTATCACCGGTATTGATAAACAGGGGTACCATAATAGTAGCACCGGTGGTTACCGTGGCTGGCTTAAGTGAGTTGGTCGACGAGGTATCGCCTCGCACACCCGGCTCGGTATAGGTGATTTCAAAAACTACGTTAGCAGGCAGGTTCACCAATAATGGCGTTTCAGTATCGGCGTGATACACTACTTCAACTTCCATACCCTCATTTAAAAGGCCTGTGTTGTCTATTAATGACTCTTCAATGGGAATTTGTTCGAAGGTTTCGGAATTCATAAAGTGATAACCCATATCATCTTTATACAAAAACTGGTGTGGGCGGCGCTCAACGCGTGCTTCATTCACTTTTACTCCCGCGTTAAATGTGTTTTCCAGTACTTTGCCGGTTGATACATTCTTAAGCTTTGTTCTCACAAATGCCGCGCCTTTGCCCGGCTTAACGTGTTGAAATTGTACAATGAAGAATAACTGCCCATTGTGCTCTATACACATGCCATTTCTAAAATCAGCTGTAGTTGCCATACTATTGAAATTGTGATTATTATTTCTAAAAAAAACGCTGCAAAAATAAGTTAATTCTTACAAAAAACGAATTGTATAGCTTAAAAGGTCGCTGTTAGTCAAAGATTAGCGGCGTACACTGCTAAATGGGTGCTTGAGTCCTTTAAACTCGATGAGGTTGCAGGTGAAAGATCCCACCGATAGGTCGAAACGTACACGCACGGGTATGCGGTTCTTGTCGCGCGTGACCCAAACCTGCATGTCATCTTCGGTTTTAAAGGAGCGTCCTACCTCCGTTACCGGCGAAAATTTGTAGCATTCGATTTTGCCGAAGTTCGTTTTGATGACTTCCGTGCCCCGGTAACGTATGCGCAATGGAAAATTCTCATCAGAGAAATAGGTCATAAATGCAATGACGTCACCGTCCTTTAGCTTGTCGTTGAATTTATGGTTACGGGCAAAGTAAAAGGCCGACAGTATGTCGAGGATGCCATCCTGTACCTTGTGAACACCCGACTTCTGAGAGATTACCTGAGCAGAGTCGCGTAGGTATTCTACCTCGTTATAATAACGATAGCGTCCTTCGCGTATGCTGCGTATGGCCTTAACCGGTTCATTGCTTTTAACGCATATAAAGCTTTCGTATCGGTCGCGTATCCGATAGAGTACATCGGCAAGTCCTATGGTAACGCCGCGCCCGACAACATGATGTACCGGAGTGCCGTTCAGTAGCGAGTCTTTCACTGTAAGGGTGGCTTTACCACCGGTTACAAAGCCGTAGTTAAGTCCATATACAAGATGTTCGCCATCCTGATAGGCGCTATGCTCTGTGAGGGGATAGGGGGGTATAAATACGCTGTCTTTTTTTTCTTCTTCAGCAGCTGAAAACGAAAGGAAGCCGGTAAAAACAGAAAGCAATAAGAGAATTCGTTTCATAAGCGTTATTTTCGATATTAAGATAAGATTACTTACCCTATATGACAAATAAACGCTCTGGAATACTTATGGTTGTAGTCTATAGTACTTTTTTCTTTGGTGTGGTCGCCACAAAATCTTTCAGATAAAAGGGTTCAAAGTAGGCTACATCTACAAATTTATTATCCTGATAATATTGCTCGGCCAGGGGCGCCAGATTTTTGGCCAGGGGATGGCAGTCATCAATAAAAATGGCGTTGGGGTGAGCAATAGTTGTTTTGCATTTATGGGCTCCATTGCCAAAGAAATAAACACAATGTTCAGATAGCCAGTTGCGGTAGCTTTCCTCATCAATTATTTTGGCTGATATGGGCTCCAGTAAGTTCAGGTCAGTATCGAAAATGGCCGTATACACCTCCATGCGTCGGGCATCCATCATGGGACATAGCACGGTGGGGCGATCGCTATGTTGTTCAATGCGGTTTAGCATTGGCTGCGCCAATATATGCATGGAGTCGATGGCAATCAGTGGTTTGTTTAAGGCATAGCAAATGCCCTTGGCCGTTGAAACGCCTATGCGCAGGCCGGTGTATGATCCGGGACCGCTGCTTACCGCTACGGCATCAATTTCATTCAGTTCGGGTATTGAGTCTTGCGCAAACAGCTCTTGGATTAAAATGGTCAGGTTAGATGCATGCGAATTAACCTGGTACAATTCTTTCGATGCTATAACATTTCCGTTATCACTGTAAGCCACCGAACAAACGCCGGTTGATGTTTCAATACTCAATATTTTTGCCATATCCTTAATTTATGGCACAAAAATAATAAATAGTTTGAAAGCGTTTGTAACAGGTAAAAATAAGGACTTAATCTTTCTTGTTATCAAAAAGCTTATCAACCACCTGCACCGCCGTTTCATGTTTTAACTTACGCGAAATGGCCGAGTAGGGGCCACTGATTACCATTTCTCCCTCGTCGATGCCCTCCAGAATTTCTATATAACGGGTATTCTGTATGCCCGGCACTACCGTTTTTTGAATGGCTAAGCCTTCCTCAACCACAAACACCACTTCAATACGCTTTTCCTTGTCCGCTGTTATTTTTACAGAATCATTTTGAATAGAGTCGGGGCGTGTTGTAACCGACTGAATGGGTATGCTAACAGTGTTGTAGCAGGTGTTGGTTTGTATATCCACAGTGGCCGACATGCCGGGGCGGAAGGGGTACTTGCTGGTGGCCTCATCGCTAATCAGGTGCTGGTAGGAGGTGGGCAGGATGAGTACACGGACCTCGAAATTTGTGATTTGGTCGGCACTGGCACCTTGCGTTTTGGCTGAATTGGCAATCTGCGTCACAATACCTTTAAATTTTTGTTTCAGGTAGGCATCTACTTCAATCAGGCAGGTATCGTATTGACTCACTCTGATGATATCGTTTTCGTTAACATCTACCAGTACCTCCATTTGATGCAGGTTAGCCAGTGTCATCATTTCCGTACCTTCAAACTGGGCAGTACCTACTACTCGCTCTCCTTTTTCCACATTCAGGCGCGAAATGGTTCCATCCATGGGTGCGTAAATGGTAGTTTTATTCAGGTTGTCTTTGGCTTCGTTAAGGGAGGCTTTGGCGTTACGCAACGAGGCCTTTGCAGCGGCCTGATTGGCTTTTGCCACCTCATAGTCGGAGGCTACTTGTTCAAAGTCGGCTTCAGAAATGGTTTTATCAGCCCATAGCTTTTGATTGCGGTGATAATTTAGTTCTTTCTGCTCACGCTGAGCTTGTGCCTGAATAAGGTTGGCTTCGGCCGACTTGAGGGCAGCCTGCATCTTTTCGTAGTTACGCTCATAAATATCAGGTTGTATGCGTGCCAACACCTGTCCCTGTTTAACTTCTTGACCTTCTTCTACTGTTAGATCCAGTATCTCTCCCGATACATCGGAGCTGATTTTTACTTCCACCATGGGTTTTATTTTGCCATTGGCAGTAATGGTTTCGGTAATGGTACGCAGGGTGGCTTTTTCGGCCAGTACTTTTTCCTGATAATCCTGACCAATCCAGCCTTGTTTTTTACCGATAAGGAGTACAATAAGGATGACAAATAGGGCAGCGATGGCGATAATAACGGGTTTCTTCATAGATTCAGTAATTTTATCATGGCTAATTTAATAAATAAGTTGACTGAAAAAGAGACAGAAGGTAGAAGTTTTGTCAATAAAAAAACCGGATACTGAGCTGTCAGTATCCGGTAACTGAAAATATAGGGTAAAAAGGGTATTATGAACTTATAGAACGATGGGGATGCCTTTGTAGAAATCTAAAATTTTGGTGCGCAGTATGTATTCGTATTTTGATTGTAGCAGATCGGATTGAGCGCGAGTGTAATCGGTTTTGGCTACATTGTAATCAACCGAGTTAACCAAACCTACATTAAATTTCTTTTCGGTATAGCGGAAAGATTCAGCGTAGGAGTTGACCGCTTCCTGGCTTGACAGGTATTTATTGTAAGCCGCCATGGCATCGGCATAAGCCTGCTGAATGCTTTTTCGTAATTCCAGTTTTTGTGCCTTTAATTCAAACTGAGCATCTTTTACACCCAGCTTGGCATTGGTTACATTATTGCGCGTTTGCAACTTATTGAAAATTGGGATGCGCAGCGTAGCTCCAATGTAGGAGTTGGCATTTGACTTAAACTGATCGCTCAGCGAGCGATTAATGCCGTCGGGATCATCGGCCAGCCAGTTGGCCGATGATCCGTAGCCTGCACCAACTCCCAGAGTGGGATAGTATCGCGACCGGGCTATTTTTAGGTCATAATTTTTACTTTCCACATTGTAATTAGCGCTTTTTATCTCGGGCATGATCTCCAGTGCAGTGGCAAATACAGCCCCTGGATGCTCGGGCGTAAAAGCCTTAAGGTCGGGTATCTCAGGACTTACAATATCGAATTCGATAGGGCGCTCCAAATCCAGTAACTGAGCCAGGTTAAGAAGAGACAGTGCCAAAGCATTTTTCTGCTGGGTTACATTTAAGGCCTCCTTGGCAGCCTGTGATTTTATTTCCAGAAAACTACCCATAGCTGCGCTGCCGGCATCCACCAGTTTTTTGGTGCGCTCTACTTGCAGCATGCTTGTTTCGTATTGCTCCTGGGCCACGCCAAGCAGCTCTTTATTGAATAGTATCTGCAAGTAATGACCTGTAATTTGCAGGCCAATGTCATTTTTTGTCTTCTCCATGTCCTGGATGGCGGCCAATAGGTTGGTTTTGTTTCTCTTGATGGTGTTGTTGAGACGAAGACCTTCAAATAAGGGCACGCTGGCACTGGCACTGGCATTGAATGAGCGGGTATTTTGGTCAATATTTTGTCCCGATTCACCGGCCTGCTGAATCCAGGTATAACCGAAGTTTAATGATCCCCCGGTTTGAGCATTCAGATCGGGCAAGCGGTCAAGCTGACTTTGCTTTAACAGATTTTCCTGATACTGTGTGTTAATGGCCTGGCGTTGTATGGTAATATTGTTTTCATGTGCATAATCGATGCATTCGGGAAGCGACCATTGTGTCTTTTGGCTTGGCCATTCTATTTTCAAAGAATCCTGAGCTTGCATGTTAAACGCCATTAAACAAATGGTAGCAATAGCAATGATTGATTTCATCGGTATATTTTTTATTGGTGTGAGCCTAAGTTTTCTTAGATGCTAATTTATCAATATTTATTTAATTAGCTCTTGGGTATTTTGATCTTATCTTCCTTTGTAATACCTTCTTTGATTTCAATTTTAATGCCGTCGGACAGGCCGGTTGTAATCAAACGTTTTTCAAAAATCTGCTCTCCGGTCTCTATTTCCACAAAGGCAGAATCGTTGCTGAAAGTGATGAGTTTTTCTTTTAGTGCCAGTACACTGTCTCGACGATCGAGCACTATGTCAGCAGTGGCACTATATCCGGCACGAATAAATTGTCCTTGCTTGAGTTCTACCGCTGCTTTTATTTCAAACTGTATGGCTCCGTTTTCTTCAACACCTTTGGGGGCAATGGATTCCAGGGTAGCATCGTAGGTTTCATCTTCGATAGCACCGATGGACAGTACCAGATCCATTCCTTGTCTGATTTTACCCACTTCAGTTTCGTCCACTTTGCCTTCAAAAACCATTTTGCCCATATCAGCTACCGTGGCGATGGTGGTACCATCATTAAAAGTATTACTTTTAATCACCGAGTTGCCTTCTTTGATAGGCACGTCAAGCACCATGCCTGTTATGGTTGATCGTATCAGTGTATTGGTTTGGTTTTTTGAATTGCTGGTCACACCTTCTTTTATCAGCTGAAGGTTGTTTTCGGCGGCTTGCTTGTCTGCTTCGGCTGTTTGAAAGCGCAGTTTTTCTTCCAGATATTGTGATTCTGGAATTACGCCCGTGTTGAATAACTCCTGCTTGCGATCAAATTCAATTCGTGCATTTTCATAACTTATCTCAGCCCTTTTGAGTTGCGCCTCAGCGTTGTTGACTTGTATCATCTCCGGGATAATTTGTACTTTGGCAATTAAATCGCCCTTTTGCACTTCGTCGCCCGCCTCCACAAATATTTGAGTAATAATACCTGACTCCTGTGGCTTTATCTCAATCTCTTTGCGAGGCACAACAGATCCAGTGGCCACTGTTTTTTTAACGATATTGGTTACCTCAGCAATCTCTGTTTCGTAAACGACAGGGTCTTTTTTTGATTGGTTATACAGGTAAAATACCACCCAGGCAAATAATGCGATAAATATAACGCCACCTATTATTTTCAGTATCTTTTTCATCGGTTCAATTTTTTATAGTTCTAAAGTTTATGTGTATTATTCATGTCTTAGTGCCTCAATAGGCTTTATCTTAATGGCTTTTAAGGCTGGTATAAGTCCTGCGATAAGCCCTACGATAATAAGCATGGAAAGGGCGGCAATGGCTAGGGGTAGGCCTACTTCCGGATTCAGGAAAAATGTTTCCTCTTCACCAGTGCTTCCCGCCCGTGAAGCATCCACGGCCATGTCAACCACGTAAAGGATGATGGTGCCCAGAGCGAGGCCGATGAATCCAGCGATTGTTGTTAAAAATACAGATTCGGTAAGCAGCTGACTAATAATGATGGCTGGTCGTGCCCCAATAGCCCGCTGTATCCCTATCTCTTTGGTTCGTTCTTTTACGATTACCAGCATTATGTTGCTGATGCCTACAGCTCCAGCGATCAGGGTTCCGATGCCTACTACCCATATTAAGATGTCAATCCCCAGAAAGATAAAATTCATGGTTTTGATTTGGTTCTCCAGATTAAATTGGCCAATGGCTTCATCATCTTCGGGCGACAGCTTGTGGTTATTTTGGAGTATAGGTTTAATTTTGTTAATCACTGCTTCTACCTTAACTCCTTTTTTGGCTATCAGCCCAAAGTAATGTACCTGATCCCCATAATTGAAGGTTTGTTGCATGGCGGTGAAGGGAAGATACACGGTTTCTTTTTTGTTACTTCCGATATTAATCTGGGGGTTATTGGATTTAAATACACCTACTACCATAAAATAGACACCGTTAACACGCAGATACTCACCTACCGGATCCTCCCCCTCGTCAAACATCACTTCGTATACCTTTTCGCCAATGATGCACACCTTTCGTTTGAGCTTAATATCCTCATCGTTAATGTAGCGACCATAGGGCATAGTGCAGGGATCAATATCCCGATAGCTCGGGTAGTCACCCATTACATTGAAAGCGGCAGAGCGTTTACCGCGTACGATATTTTCACCGCTGCGCAAATTCCAGCCGTTAAGGCGTGGTGAGATGACTTCCACCTCAGGTACCTGGTCTTTAATGGCGTTGATGTCATCATTGTTTATTTGCCAATGCCGACCTCGATTAAATCCGGCATAGGCAACGGTGGTGTTGTCGGCCCACACAAAACCGCTATTGGTAGCAAAATCTTTAACGCCTTCGTATACTCCATTTTTCAGTCCATTTCCGGCACCGGTCATCACCACTAACATTAGAATAGCCCAAAGTACGCCAAAGGCAGTAAGTATGCTTCTTAATTTATTTTTTTTAATGGCATTAAATATTTCTTGCCACCGGTCTTTATCAAACATAGCGCTTGTATAAGTTTTTTTATTATTCATCGTGCAGCGCCTCAATAGGCCTTATGGCCGAGGCTTTGCGGGCGGGTATGTAACCGGCTATAAGGCCGGCAATCACAAGTATAGCAAGTGCCGAAAGAGCAACGTTAAAATCGGCTGAGGGATTAAAAAAGGCCCGTTGCACATCCTGATTATCAACGGCCATTTGTTTCAGTATGGCTGACACACCGGCGAGTAAGCCCATTCCGGCCACCAGGCCAAAGAATCCGGCGAGTGCTGTTATCAATACCGACTCTGATAATACCAGGCGGATGATGGAGAAGGGGGTGGCACCAATGGCTTTACGGATGCCAATTTCTTTTGTGCGTTCTTTTACCAAAATAATCATGATGTTACTAACACCCACAATGCCAGCTATGATGGTCATTATTCCTATTACCCACACAAACATGCGGATACCGGCAAAAACCCCTTGAGCTTGTTTGAAGTTTTCAAGCGTATTCCAAATACCTATGGCCTGCTTGTCTTCAGGTGCAACCCGATGTCGTTCGATGAGTAGGTTACGCACCGCCTCTTCAATACGCTTATTTTCGGCTACAGTAACGGCATTGGTGGCAATGGCCATTTCCGTCAGGCGGTTATTGCCATTAAACACTCGTTGGGTAGTGCTTAGGGGCATGTATAATTGCTTACGGTCTTTGTTTTCCGGATTATTAAACGTACCCACTACCATAAAAGGCACGCCATTAACACGTATGTATTTACCAAGGGGGGCTTCCTCTTTGAATAGATGTTTTTGAACCGCTTCGGAAATGATGATGGTTTTTCTAAACTGTTTAATGTCTAGTGCATTGATATAGCGTCCTTGCACCATATCCACCAGTTGTATTTTTTGGAACTCTGGCATGACGCCTTCGATTCGAAAATCGCCGTATTGATTTTTATAAGTAACACCATAATCGCCCCACAGATGAAAGCGACCGGAGAAATTGTCCATATCATCTTCGAACTTACGCTGTAGTATCTCACCATCGGCAACCGTAAAATTGATGCGGCGTCCGGCTTTTAGTCCATCGTGCGCTACCTGAGTGCGACGACTCCAAATCCAAAGAGCATTTTTTGAGGTGCTCTTAAAGTTAAATTCCATGCCATTTTGCAAGCCTTTGCCAGAGCCCAGCAGGATAATGAGCATAAATATTCCCCATGCCACACTGAAACCGGTCATTATAGCACGTAGTTTATTTTGTCGAAGGGTTGAAAAAATTTCTTGTAAATAATCGATCATGACAATATTGACTTGGGTTGGCTTAGCTGGGTATGATGGTTAGTTGCAGTACGATGATTCGATTCAATGATACCATCTTTTAGGCGTATAATTCGTTGTGTCATCTCTGCGATATCATTTTCGTGGGTTACAATAATTACCGTTATGCCTGAAGCATTTACTTCCTTAAGGATGTCCATCACCTCATACGAAGTTTGTGTATCGAGAGCACCCGTTGGCTCATCGGCCAGTATTACCTTGGGTTTTGATATGAGGGAACGGGCAATAGCAATTCGTTGCTTTTGACCACCCGACAGCTCACTGGGTAAATGATTCCACCACTCTTTAAGACCGAGTCTGTCAAGTAATTCTAATGCTTTGGCGTTACGTTTTTTTCTATTCACGCCCTGATAATAAAGGGGAAGAGCCACGTTTTCCATGGCGTTTTTGAATGAAATGAGGTTGAACGACTGAAAGATGAAGCCGATGTACTTATTGCGAAAAGCCGCGGCCTTACGCTCACTCATTTTTTGAATTAGGATGTTGTTGAGATAGAACTTGCCTTTGTCGTAGTTATCCAATATGCCCAGAATATTGAGTAGGGTTGATTTACCTGAGCCCGATGACCCCATGATGGAGACCATCTCGCCCTCATGGATATCTATGTTCAGCCCTTTTAATACATGCAGTGCGTTACTCCCTGTTATGTATGATTTGTGAAGTTCATTTACTCGAATAATGCTTTGGCTCATAGTTTTTTACACTTTAGATCTGTAGAATCTTATCATCGTACCTTGGTGTATCAATCTGTGTGCCTAATTATAGAATCATCACGTTATCAACGCATTGAATGGAAGGTTGAGGTTGGGCTTTGGTGTTTGTTGGGTGTTTTGTTAAAGATGTCTGTACGTTTTCGCACACAGCTTTTAACAAAAGCCGCTAAAACATTGGGCTATGTGATAGTAATGGGTGTTATTGTACGCAGTGTGCGTTTGCGAACAGTTGGGTGGAAATGATAATGAGATTATTCCTCCTCCCGATCTGATTTAGCAGTGGCATGGGCAGCCAGGGGAGCCGTCAGATAGATGAAGAGCATAACAAGTAAGGCTTTGAGCCAAACTAAGGAAGTAGAAAAAAACAGCGCAACGCCCAGAATGAGCCATAGCATGCCAAAGGAAGTGGCTTTAGTAGTGGCGTGCATACGACTGTAAAAGTTTTTGAAGCGCAATAGCCCGATGGCGGCGATAAGAATAAAGGCAGCACCCAGAAGTGTGAATATGGCGATAAGAGTTTCCATTATTTGTTACGTTTTAGATAGGTGGAGATAGCTACTGTGCCAATAAATGAAATCAGTGATATGATGATGACAATGTCAAAGTACATAGCTTGCTGCATTAGCATGCTATAGACAAGGATGAAGCCCATGCTGATTGAGGAAATAAGATCCATGGCCACGATACGATCCTGAATGGTAGGGCCTTTTACAATTCGTATCAACGCCATTACAAAGGATAGTAGTAAGAGTATGGCGGCCGCTATAAAAGCGATTTCCAGCAAGTTGTCATTCATTATTAATGCGTTTAATTTTATTCTGCAAATCCTCAAATTCGGCTAGCATATCAGCCATGCTGCTTTGGTAAAGCACGTGCACGATAATATGTTGCCGGTCGGGTGTTATGTCAATGGATAGAGAGCCGGGCGTCATGGACACCAGATTACTAAATAAAAGTACGGAGGCATCAGAGCTCAGTATTAGAGGTACCTTGATAAAACCCGGATTTGTTTTTAAGCGGGGCGTTAGCAGGTCATAGGCAATATAAAGGTTGGCCTGCACCAGTTTTGAAAAATACAGCCCTATAAAAGCAATTGTGTAATAGAGTTTGCGAATTATTTTCATGGCTATTGGTTATTTAAAACATGGTGTATATAATCGCTAGGATCAATTAGTTGCTGCGCTGCTGCCATAGTATAGTCAAAAATAGTGGCCGCAAAAAGTCCCAGAAACACACTAACCAATGCTAATATGATCAAAGGAATCAGGTGAGGAACCCACAAGCTTTTACGTATATTCAACTGAGATGATGAAGGATCTTTCTTTAAAAAGGCTTGATTCCATATTTTAATCTTGGAGTAAAGTGTGAACATGGCAGTAATTACTGCAGCCGCCACAATTAGGTAGTCCTGTGCTTCGATGCCGGCTTTTATCAACATGAATTTAGGAAAAAAGCCTGACAGGGGCGGAACGCCCACCAGGGCAAAGGCGGGTATGATAAACAGAATGGCCAATAACGGATTTTGTTTTAGCAATCCCCCTACTTCTTTGAGGTGAAAGCTGCCTTGGCTGCGGTGAATAACCCCGGCAACCAAAAAGGTATTGGTTTTGGCAATCATATTGTGAAGCATAAAAAAGATGGCACCAGCAATGGCCAGGGGTGTAAATATGGCTAGCCCCATAATCATATATCCTATCTGGCTGATGATATGATATGAAAGAATACGCCGGATGTCATAGTGAGCAGAAGCTGCCATGCCACCAATCACCATTGTGAGTCCGGCTATAACAGCCATTGTGCTAAGCCAAAAAGATTGATCCTGCACAAAGAAAAGGGTAAAAAAGCGAATAAGGGCATAAACCCCCACCTTGGTCAGCAGTCCTGCAAATAACGCTGTAACGGTTATGTTGGGTGTATGGTAAGAGGCGGGTAGCCAGAAAAACAAAGGAAATACAGCTGCTTTTATACCAAAGGCAATGAAAAAAAGAGCCGTAGATGAATTAATGAGGGTGGACTGCGGATCAGTTCGCAGAATCTCCGCTAGGTGCGCCATGTTTAAGGTGCCGGTCTTACCATAGAGTAAACCCAGGCCGGCTAAGAACAGCAGAGAGCCAATAAGGTTGAGCGCCATGTATTTGATACCACCTTCCAGCTGTGCCTTGGAATGGCCAATAATTATTAAAATAAAGGAGGAAATAAGAATTACCTCAAACCACACATACAGATTAAATACATCGCCGGTGGTAAAGGCGCCATTAACACCCATCATCAGTGCAAAGAAAAATACATAAAAACGAGTGTGCTGATGTTGTCCGGGTAAATAATAAAGGGTGTATATGGTGATGGCCAGGCCTATGACAGCGGTTACTACAAGCATTAACGCGCTAAAGTAATCGATTACCAGCGTGATGCCCATAGGAGCCTTCCAGCCACCCATATTAAGTGTTAATATACCCTGATCTTTTACTTGAAAGAAGAGATATAACGAAAGCACAAGCAGGATGCTGCTGCCAATAATGCTGAGTGCCTGTGCAATTCTATGCGATTTTATGGCAATAAAGGCCAGAATAAACAGGAAAGGAACTAAGATGGGTAAAACGATTGCCGTCATATTATTGCTTGTCGGTTTTTT
Source organism: Carboxylicivirga longa (assembly GCF_050589825.1). NCBI lineage: Bacteria > Pseudomonadati > Bacteroidota > Bacteroidia > Marinilabiliales > Marinilabiliaceae > Carboxylicivirga > Carboxylicivirga longa. Next base: position 145,476 of record NZ_JBNGOZ010000011.1, read on the forward strand.
TTAATTGATCCAGATCATCGGTTCCGGTGGTTTCAAAAAATTTCAGTTTTAGAGCCAGGGCAAATACTGTGAGGCCAAAACCAATTACAACAGCCGTGAGCACCAGAGCTTGCGGCAGTGGATCAGCTATTTGTCCACTCGTAGTGGTAGCATCTTCAACAAAGGCAGGTTTGCCGGCAGTGAGGCCGGCCGACAAAAAAACCAATAGGTTTGTTGCATTACTCAAAAATATTAAGCCGATAATGAATTTTAAGATGCTTCGGCGTAATACCATGTAGGTTCCAGCTGTATATAAAACTCCAACTAATATGGCCAGTAGTATTTCCATTATCTGTTTTTTATTAAGGTGAAGAAAAACAATAGTGTAACACCAATTACTGCCATAAATACACCAATATCAAACACAAGTGGTGTTCCCAGCTTTAGTGTGCCGGCTATTCCCAATGGGATACTTACCCAATGTCCTTTTAAGGCCGGTTGCTGCATAAGAAGGGCAGGTACAAAACTTAAGCTTACCATTCCCAGGCCCCAGGAAATATAGGTGGTGGGTAGTATCCTCAGATTTAAGATTGTTTTTTGCCAGCCAAAAGCAAAACTATAGTAGATGATTGCCAGGGCAGCAAGTAGTCCGCCAATAAAGCCTCCGCCCGGATGATTGTGACCTCTTAACAAAGCAATAACCGCAAAAAGCATAAGAAGCGCCTTAATGTAACGAGCCGCCAGTTGTAATATTATTGAGTTCATACTTTCTTCGATTTTAGTAAAACAAAAACCCCAACAGCAGCTAAAATTAGCACACTGATTTCGCCCATCGTATCCAGTGCTCTGAAATCCACAAGTATAACATTAACCACGTTTTTGCCGTAGGCTTCGCTTAAGCTATTCTTTACAATTAATTCGGAGATGGGTTGATGGAAATCAACATGTAACGCCTTTAGCGCCAGAACGGTCATGACGCCTCCAAAGCTAAGGGCTATTAATAGGTCGCGTAAACGTGTCAGGCGCGATGATAAAGTTGCAAAGCGGGGTAGGCGCTGTAATACCAATACAAAAACGACCACTATAAGGGTCTCAACCAATATTTGTGTGATGGCTAAGTCCACAGCACTAAAATATAAGTAGATGAGGGATATGCCATAACCGCTAACACCCATGGCAATGATGGTGGTGATACGTGATGTGGCTACAAGGGCATAAATGGTTGCACACACAATAATCAGAACCAGGCCACTTATGTAATAAGGGCTTAGTGTAAAGGTACTGTCGAACAGCCAACTTTGTGTGTCATAAACTTGGTACCACAGAAAGAGTGAAGCAAATACAATAACACTAAGGATATAGTAACGGTGGTATCCGTGTTGAATAAGTTTAGTATTTCGTGCCGAAAGGTCAAGCAAAAATTGTAAAGTACGGCTGAAAATGTCGGTGAATTTAACCGAGAAAAACTTGCTGTTTATATTTCGCCATTTGGATAAGAAGTTCTTTCTGCTGACAGAAAGTATGAAGATAATAGTACCCAGTAGTATGGTTAGTAAGCTCAGCATAAATACATCGTTAAATCCATGCCATAGCTTTAGTTTGATGCTGATGGGCTCATTGCGGATCATCTGTAGTGCGGGTTCAATAAGAGAATCGCCTAATAGATTAGGGAATAATCCGAATAAAAGGCTAAGCAAAGCTAATACGGCAGGACCAACAAGGTATAACACGCCTTTTTCATTAACGGGCTGTGCATAGGTATGGGTTTTTCCAAAAAACACCCGATGTATAAAGAAGAGAGAAACAGCTACCATCAGGGTGTTGCCTCCTACGCCAAGGATAAGCACCAATGGGGCAATCTGAGGCGATTGTACCTTGGCCTCATAGATAAGTTCCTTGCCCAGAAAACCCAGCATGGGAGGAAGTCCAGCCATGGATAGTAAAGCTAGCAAGCTAACAATAAAGGTAATGGGCATTGAACGATTCAGGCCCCCCAGGCGATTGATATCGCGTGTGCCTGTTTTTTTATCGATCAGTCCCGCAATCATAAACAGGGCGGCCTTGTAAAAGGCGTGCACAAATAAAAAAAGCATGGCTGCCTTTACTGATAGCATGGTGTCGATACCCATTAACAGCATGAGGATGCCCAATGCGCAAATGGTGGTATAGGCCAATATGGCTTTTAAGTCGGTTTTTGTAATGGAAAAATAAGCACCCAGGAACATGGTAATGGCGCCACCCGCCGTTATGATATAGCTCCAGGCAGAGGTGCCACCCAGAATGGGGTTAAGCAAAGCCAATAGAAAGATGCCGGCCTTCACCATGGTTGCTGAATGCAGATAAGCACTGACGGGTGTTGGCGCCTGCATAGCGCCCGGTAACCAGAAGTGGAAAGGAAACTGAGCTGACTTTGTGAAGGCGCCAATTAATATTAGTATTAATCCGGGCAGGTAGACTGAACTGTTGCGAAGTGTATTGGCGTTTTCCAACCAGTCGTTCACCGAGTAGCTTTGTATCACACTACCAATCAATATAATCCCGCAGAGAAGCAATAGTCCACCCAGGGCGGTAATAAATAGCGACTGAAAAGCTGCCCCCCGTGCACTTTCCTTGTCGTGAAAGAAGCTGATAAGTAAAAACGACAGAAAGCTGGTTAGTTCCCAAAAGATAAAAAGCTGAATAAAGTTGGCAGAGAGCACTAGCCCAAGCATGGCCCCACTAAACAGGAAGAGATAGAAGAAAAACTTACTTGTGCCGGCGTATGATTTCATATAGGCCGCGGCATATAAGAATACAAGTGACCCTATGCCCGTTATTAGGAGTGCGAAGGTGAGACTTAAGCCGTTTAATGAGAAGGACAGGTTAAGACCCATTTGTGGTATCCAAGTATAAGATGTTTCTATGGAACCCCCATCGGCAACCTCACTTATGTGCGCAAAAAAATAGCTGAAAAATAGGAATTGAATCCCGGCCAGAATAACACCAGTAAATTTGCGAGAATGTTTGGGTAAAAAAAATATACTTAGGGCAGCGATTAGATATAGAATAAGGATGTATGCCATCTGCCGTTTTCTTTGTTAACTTATTTAAGTTCGATTATCGATTATTGAAACGCAAAAATAATATAATGTGTTCATTTATCAGTCAATCGGACTGCTGTTTTTGTAGGTCTATTTTTGACCTAGGCTTAATTTTTGCCCCTGAAATTGGTTGAATGCAGTCTTGGGGCTGCGGCTAGCCAAGGCACTTTTGGTGCTTATCGAATCACTTGTCAATTCTCGGTAAAAAATATTTCAATCCAAGTTGCACTGAATCAGGCCGTAGATGACGGGGCTTAAAATCCTTTCAAAAAAACCTCCCTTTAAAATTTGGAAGTAATAAAAAATAGTCGTTATTTTGCACCCGCTTTTGAGAACAATGGTTCTGCTGAAAGGCACGGTTGATAAGGGTTTAGGCGCTTATCGATACATTTTGAAAGGCAATATAGCAAAGGGCTATTGACAAGGAAAAAGAGAGTTCATAACTTGCTTGTCCTGTTAATAAGAAAGCTTCAAAATAATTGAAAAATAATTTTGGAAGTTTGAAATAAAAAAGCTTACCTTTGCAGCCGCTTCACAAACGAGGGAGTAGCAAAAAAAACGGGCTTCGGACAACGGACTCCGGACTTTTTTGAAAGACATAATGGTTTATGTTTCAGTTCGATTCTGAAAGTGTCACATCGGATGCAGGACATCTAAAAGATCTTTGAAAATATTGGATAGTACCTAATTTAAACGATTAAATTAGAAAGGTAAAAGTGAAACCTGAAGTCAA
>NZ_JBNGOZ010000012.1:0-138383 GCF_050589825.1 Carboxylicivirga longa
TTCTTTTATTTTGGCGGTATCCATGGCATTTTCTCATTAAGTTACAAAATTAAAACGCTATTGTAAACTACAGCCTTATGAAAACCTTATTACTTTACCTCTGTTTACCCCTTTTGACCCTTGTCTTTACAAACTGCTCACCCAAAGTTGAAAAAAGCCAATTAGTTCAAGAGAAAATTCTTAATTACCCGGTGCTCAAGGGTAAGGAAGATAATCCCCTGTTGCGAATAGCCATCGAAGGTCAGTTGCAGGATGAAACTAAGCTAAGTGCCATTGGTATTGATTTGGGATCAGTATCAGCAAAGCAATTTAAAAACTTTCGGGTTTATTATACAGGGCAGGATTCTGCATTTAGTAAAGCCGTACAGTATGGTAAATCAGTCGATCCAAAACAACAAACCACCATTAAGGGTCAGCAGGAGTTGCAGCCGGGTCTTAACTATTTTTGGCTGGCTGGAGAGTTAATGGAAGATGCCAACCTGGATGCATTTATTACAGTTAATCTTGATTTTGTTGAGGTGGAAGCTAAACGCCTGAAGCCGATCTTTCAGGAGGATAAACCTCTTCGCATGGGCGTTGCTGTGCGTCAGCATGGCGACGATCAGGTGCATACCTACCGTATACCAGGTTTAGCAACGAGTAAACAAGGCACTCTTTTGGCAATATATGACGTACGCCGCGAATCAGGGCGCGACCTTCAGGGAAACATGGACATTGGTCTCAGTCGTTCGATAGATGGTGGCAACACTTGGGAACCTATGCAAATTGTATTGGATATGAAAACATGGGGTGGTTTACCAGAAAAGTATAATGGGGTGAGTGATGCCTGTATTTTGGTTGACCAATATTCTGATGCGATTTATATTGCCGGCCTGTGGATGCATGGCGTCATTGATTCAAAAGGGCAATGGCTGGAAGGCTTAAATGAAAACAGTAATGCCTGGAATCATCAATGGCGCAACAAAGGTTCTCAGCCTGGCATAGGTGTGAAACAAACCAGCCAGTTTTTACTGACCAAAAGTACCGATAACGGTTTAAGCTGGAGTAAAGCGGTGAATCTGACAGCCATGTGTAAAAAACCTGAATGGTGGTTATGGGCACCTGCGCCCGGTCATGGTATCACTCTTCAAGATGGTACTTTAGTCTTTCCAACTCAAGGACGTGATATAAATGGCCATACTTTTTCAAATATCACTTATAGTAAGAATGGTGGTGAAACCTGGAAAACCAGTAAAGCAGCCGGCACTAACACAACTGAGAGCATGGCTGTGCAGCTAAGTGATGGCAGTCTGATGCTTAACATGCGAGATAATAGAAACAGACAAGAAAAAGGAATAAAGAACGGTCGTGCCATTGCTACTACATACGATTTAGGTGAAAACTGGCAAGTACATCCTACTTCCAACGGCGCATTAATTGAGAGTGTATGCATGGCCAGCATTCATAAGCATGAATACACGGATGCAAATGGCCAAAAGAAAAGTTTGCTGCTGTTTTCTAACCCCAATTCGAAATATCAGCGGCACAAGCAAACTCTTAAGGTAAGTTTTGATGATGGCCAAACGTGGCCTGAAAAATATTGGATTGAGCTGGACGAAGGAAGTGGCGCTGGTTACTCATGCCTGACATCAATCAATGAAAATACCATTGGCATTTTGTACGAGGGGAGCCAGGCTCAGATGACCTTTCAGCGAATTTCCTTGAGTGAAATTATGAAGCATTAATTCTATTCCTACAAATTTTCCCGAATTTCCGTGCTGTTATCAAGACGGAAATTTGGGGATGTATAAATTTAAGCAAACCAGATACTTTAATGAGGTAAATGTAGCTTGACTTAGATATTCAATTAAGTGGGTTATGAATTTCCATTTTTTACTTGCCTTCGGCCTTAAGCAGCGTACGAATAGTATAGATAAAGATGCGTAAGTCGAGCGCCAGGGAATAATTACGCAGATAAAATAGTTCGAGTTTGACCCGTTGCAGCATCTGCGTTTTATTTTCGGCATAGCCAAACAGCACTTGCCCCAATGAGGTAATGCCCGGCCGTACAGTGAATAACTCAAAGATTGCCGGTTCTTCCTTTGCGAGTTGATCAATATAATAACGTCGTTCCGGGCGGGGACCAATGAGCGACATATCTCCTTTCAGTACGTTAATAAATTGCGGAAACTCATCGATTCGCCAGCGACGAAGAAAGCGGCCAAAAGGTGTAACACGGGCATCATCAGCAGAAGACAGTGCTGGTCCGTCCTTTTCGGCATCCACATACATGGTTCTGAATTTCAGTATCTGGAAGGGCTTGCCTTCCTTACCTAAGCGCTCCTGACGGTAGATTCCTGGACCTGACGATTCTCTTTTTATTTTCCAATAGATAAACGGAAGGCAGGGGCTTATTATGAGCAGCCCAAGGCTTGATAGCAGCACGTCGCTACCTCGCTTAACGGTTCGGTTAACAAACAAACGAAAAGGCGTAGTGCTCGCCGGGGCTGGTGTTTTTTGCTTTAGCACTTTGTTCAGCACCTGCTCATAATCACATGTATAGCTTGTTGTTATTTCCATTATTCTTTCCCTGTCCTTCAATATTCCCGTTCTTTACTGCTAAATATAACGCCCCGTTTAACCTTTTATTACATTCGTTTTTCATTTAACTAATAACTGGCAAGTATGTTTTTATTGATGCCTTATGCCGAGGGCTTGTCAATCATTTGTTTACTGTTGTGGCGGCCATATGCAGTATATTGGCCAATGACGCGTAATTCGAATAAAACACTATTTTTGCCGCTATGGAGCGTAATGATTCATATAGGCATAAAGGAATGCGCAATCGTCTTGTGCAGGAATTAGTGGGCAAGCGGATACATGATAAAAGAGTATTGCAGGCCATTGGCAATGTACCCCGTCATCTGTTTCTTGAGAGTAGTTTCGTTAAGTTTGCTTATCAGGATAAGGCTTTCCCCATCGGTGCCGGGCAAACCATATCACAGCCCTATACCGTGGCTCTGCAGTCGCAGTTATTGGCCTTGCGGGGTGATGAAAAGGTATTGGAGGTAGGTACCGGATCGGGTTATCAGGCGGCCGTATTGATCGAAATGGGGGTTAAACTTTTTTCCATTGAAAGGCAGGCTGAACTTTATCAACGCTCTACGCGTTTGCTGAGAGAGATGGGCTATCAGGGGCGCTTTTTCCTGGGTGATGGTTACGAGGGACTGGCAGCACAAGCACCCTTCGATCGTATTATTGTAACTGCTGGGGCACCCGTCATTCCACGGTCTCTGCTTTTGCAACTTAGGGTGGGGGGCATCATGGTGATACCGGTAGGTGAGCAACAGCAAATATTGACCCGGATAGTGCGCCTTGATGAAGATGAATTTGAGCAGGAAGAAATAGAATCCTGTGCCTTTGTGCCCATGCTCAATGGAATAGTGAAAGATTTATGACGAGGGGATTGATGATGTAAGATGTTGAGATCGATGAGTTGTAGTCTGAGGCACTATGGTTTGAAAATATAAGAAATGTAGCTGATTACATTGGAAGTTATGCAATTGTTTGAGTCATCATTAAAATTAAATACCTTACCCAATCAAAAATATCCATAATCCATCCGTCATAAATCATATATCATAATTCAAAAATCATAAAGCAAACTATGAATATTCACATACTATCTATCAATCCCTGGCAAGAGAATACTTACATCTTGTCAGACGAAACCAAGGAATGTGTTATCATCGACCCCGGTTGTTTATCGCCCGAAGAACGTGAGGCATTATCCGATTTTATTAGCCAGAAAGGCTACAAACCTGCGCGTTTGTTGCAAACACACATGCATCTCGACCATGTTTTTGGTAGTCGTTATGTAGCCGAGAAATATGACCTGAAGCTGGAGGCGCACAAAGACGACGCTTTTTGGGGTGATCAGACCGTTGAGTACGCAGCTAATTTTGGGATGCAGCTCGACTCAAATCCTCCGGCCATTGGTAATTATCTCGAAGACGGTGATACAATAAGCTTTGGTAATTCATCATTAAAGGTGATTCATGTGCCGGGGCACTCACCCGGAGGCATTGTTTTTTATAGCGAAAGTGATAAGCTGGCCATTGTGGGCGATGTGCTTTTTAAAGAGAGTATCGGACGTGCCGATTTGCCCGGTGGTAACTTTGACCTACTAGTATCCGGTATTAAAGAAAAATTGCTGACGTTAGGCGATGATGTGGTGGTTTATCCCGGACATGGTCCCTCTTCCACCATTGGTCATGAGCGTGCCAATAATCCATTTCTCACATGATAAATCTGGTGGGAACAGAGAAACGAATAAACGAGGCTGCATCAAATTCATTTTGATCAGCCTCGTTTTGTTTGATAATTATTTTCTAATAAACAAGCAAATATCATTTTCTTTTAGGGATTTTATTCCTCATTTTGAAAGCATCAATCAGTGTTTAATAAACTAGCTAATAAATACAAAAAATATGGGATACGAAAAGTTTGTCAATCGTCATATTGGTCCCAGGGATCATGAGGTAGATGCGATGCTTGCTAAGTTGGGAGTGTCGAGTCTTGATGAGCTCATCGAGCAAACGGTGCCGAAGGCCATACGTCTTGATAAGCCATTGAATATCAATAAAGGGCTTACTGAACGTCAGTATTTCAGGAAGATACACGACATTGCCCAACAGAATAAGGTGTACAACACCTATATTGGAATGGGCTATTATGATGTGATAACCCCCGCGGTAATTACGCGTAATGTACTCGAAAATCCGGTGTGGTATACCTCATATACACCCTATCAGGCCGAGATATCACAAGGCCGTCTTGAGGCCTTATTGAATTTTCAAACTGTGGTGACAGAGATGACCGGCATGGAGCTGGCCAATGCCTCGCTGCTCGATGAAGCAACGGCAGCAGCAGAAGCTATGATTATGCTGTTTAACGCCCGTAGCCGCAAGCATGCCAAGGCCGGTGTTAATACTTTATTTGTGGATGAAAACATGTGGCCACAAACCAAGGAGGTGCTGATTACCCGTGCCAAGCCGCTGGGTATTGAGCTCCAATTTGGCGACATTCATAATTTCGAATGCAATGAGCAGTTGTTTGCCGTGATGGTTCAGTATCCTAACTCCAATGGCAATATCGAAGATTATAAGGCCATCACCGACAGGGTACATGCCCAAGACTGTCGCATTGCCGTGGCTGCCGATCTACTGTCATTGGCTTTGTTAACACCGCCGGGAGAGTGGGGTGCCGATGTGGTTTTTGGCACCACACAGCGCTTTGGTATACCCATGGGCTATGGAGGCCCTCATGCCGCCTATTTTGCCACTAAAGAAGCCCTGAAGCGTCAACTGCCTGGTCGTATCATTGGTATTACCAAAGATGTAAATGGTAAGCGAGCTTTGCGCATGGCACTGCAAACGCGCGAACAGCATATTAAGCGCGAACGTGCTACATCCAATATTTGCACTGCGCAGGCCTTACTGGCCACCATGGCCGGTTTCTATGCAGTTTACCATGGAGAGGAAGGCATTCGTCAGATTGCTGAGCGCATTCATGCCATCGTCTTTCAGATTACCCGCGAGGTGGAGAAGTTTGGCTATAAGCAGTTGAATGCTGACTATTTCGATACCGTACGTTTCGCCCTGCCCGAAGGGGTGAAAGTGGAGGATATTGAGCGCTACAGTCTCGATCTGGAAATGAACTTCCGCTATTATGAAAATGGTGATGTGGGCATCAGTATCGATGAAACCACTAACCTGTTCGACCTGAACTGGATCATCGAAGTATTTGCTAAGGCCGCTGGTAAGGAAGTTCCTGTTATTGGTGACTTTAGTGAAGATATGTGCATTAAGCCTGAGCTTAAGCGCACAAGTGCTTTTCTGACACAGGATGTTTTTAAGAAATACCGTTCCGAAGCGGAAATGGTTCGTTACATCAAAAAGCTGGAGCGCAGAGATATATCGCTTACCCACTCTATGATTTCACTGGGATCGTGCACCATGAAGCTCAATGCTTCAACCGAGATGTTCCCACTGAGCTGGATTGAGTTCAATGATTTGCATCCCTTTATTCCTACCAATCAGGCGTTGGGGTATCATATGATGATGGATGAGCTGCGCAATGACCTGGCTGAAATTACTGGTTTTGCCGATGTTAGTCTTCAGCCTAATTCTGGCGCTGCCGGTGAGTATGCCGGTCTCATGGTGATACAAGCTTACCACGAGAGTCGTGGCGAAGGACATCGCAATGTGTCGCTTATACCGGCATCGGCGCATGGTACCAACCCTGCTTCAGCAGTGATGGCAGGCATGAAAGTAGTGGTGGTAAAATGTGATGATAAGGGCAATATCGATGTGGATGATTTACGAGCCAAAGCCCAGGAGCATAAAGATCACCTGTCCAATCTCATGGTGACTTATCCTTCTACTCATGGTGTGTTTGAGGAGTCCATCATTGAGGTGTGCCAGATCATACATGATAATGGTGGTCAGGTGTATATGGATGGTGCTAATATGAATGCACAGGTTGGATTGACCAGCCCCGGACATATCGGGGCCGACGTGTGTCACCTGAACCTGCATAAAACATTCGCCATTCCGCATGGTGGAGGCGGGCCTGGCGTTGGTCCCATTGGTGTGGCAGCGCACCTGGTTGATTTCTTGCCTACCCACCCGGTCATTGATAACGGACGTAAAGGTATTACAGCCGTGGCTGGAGCACCATGGGGCAGTGCCAGTGTGTTACCCATCACCTACGGATACATCAAAATGTTGGGCGGCGAAGGCTTAACGCAAGCCACTAAAATTGCCATTCTTAATGCCAATTACATGGCTGAAGCGCTCAAAGAGGATTACGGTATTCTGTACACCGGTAAAAATGGTCGTGTGGCTCATGAAATGATATTGGAGTGCCGTCATTTCAAAGCTTCTTCAGGCATTACGGAAACGGATATTGCCAAGCGCCTGATGGACTATGGCTTTCATGCGCCCACCCTTTCATTCCCTGTGCATGGTACCCTGATGGTGGAGCCTACCGAGAGTGAGTCAATGGCTGAACTGGATCGTTTCATTGCTGCCATGAAATCCATTCATGCTGAGATAAAGGAGGTAGAGAGTGGTACTGCCGATAAGGAAGATAACGTTCTGAAGAATGCGCCACACCCCGCTTATAAAGTGGTGGCGGATGAGTGGCAGCATCCTTACGGACGCGAAAAAGCAGCTTACCCACTGCCTTATATCCGCGAAAATAAATTCTGGATTGATGTGGCCCGTGTGGACGATGCCTACGGTGATCGTAATCTGGTGTGTGCCTGCGAGCCCATTGAGAGTTATATGGAATAATTTTTTTTCAATTTGTAAGTATCAGCCTGATCGTTCCTTGTGGATGGTCAGGTTTTTTATTTTAAAAATCGAAGATTATGTGTTGTAACCTTTGTGCGCTATGAGCGTAGCAGAAAGGGTTATAATTGATAATTAAAAGGATGATGAAACAAATTTTTCTATTTCTGTTACTGACTATGCCGCTGGGTCTTATGGCGCAGGATATGCCGCTTGTGGCAAGTGCCAACGAATCGTATAGCAATGTATCGGCCATTAGCGTTGAAGGCGAGTTTTGCAAGGTGGATGTTCGCCGCGGTGAAGCGATAACACTAAAAGCTGAGTTGAGAGCCGCTAAAGAGCTAGAGGGCTATGGCGTACAAACCACTCAGGAGGCCGGTGTGTTGAAAGTGGTAATCACAAAGCCCGAGTCCGGATGGACTTCCCATGCCGGGTTTGTAAATCTTACCGTGGCCGAAGGATTGCCTGTTACCATCAATACAACGTCCGGTTACATTACCCTCGACGGACTTGCAGGAGGAGATATCAAAGCGCAGTCTAAATCGGGTAAGATAAATGCCGCTAATATCACAGCCAATACTGCTTTGACCTCCCGTTCTGCCTCCATCAAAGCAGAAAACATTAAGGGTGAGCTTAAGATGAAATCCAAAGGAGGTAGCCAGATTGCCCGCAATATTGAAGGAGCTACTTCATTTTACACCAGTAGCGGTGCCATGACCGTTGAAGGAGTGAATGGTGCACTCACTACCGAGTCAACCGATGGCGAACAGGTGATTAAAAATATAAAGGGCGATATTTATTTGAAAACTAAATCGGGTGCTGTGAAACTGTCAGATTCGCAGGGAAGCATTGGTTTGTTGTCGGCATCGGGTACACTCAATTTATTTAATGTGGAAGGTGTTTTTAACCTTGTAGCAACAAAAGGTTCAATCATTGGTACCCGTGTTAAACTTAGTGAGTCATCTACCTTTAACACTACCGAGGGGAAAATAAAACTTAAGTTTGTGAACCCTAAGGAGCAATTTACCTTCGCTTGCCAGTCCGATCATGCTTATATTGTGGCCTACGGAAAGTCAAAAAAGAAGAAACTGAAAATGGGAGATGGCCCTATTGTGGTAACTGCCATCAGTACCACAGGCGCCATGAATTTCAATAAGTAAGATTTTTTAGTGTTGTATGAAGATGCTCAATGTTCTTTTATGCAGTAAAAATAGCTGGCATAAAATAATCTTGAGCACCTTCTTTTTTGTCTGTGATGGATGTAATCTTTATCTCATCCATCTTGCACTCCCTATTTTTAAGAAATACTTTCTCTTTTTGGAATTGCAAGGTGGTTTATTGTTGATCTTCAATAATCTCGCAAAACACCTCTTTAATATTGAGTCCGGCGGCTTCAATCTGCTGAGGGATAAAGCTGGTGACGGTCATGCCGGGTGTAGTATTCACCTCTAGCAAGAAAATTTTATTGTCGTTTATAATGTAGTCGATGCGGACAATTCCCTTGCAGGCAAGTATGTCGTAAATGAGCGACGAGATAGATTGGATGCGGTCACGTACCTTGTCATCGACGCGGGCAGGGGTGATCTCCTCCACTTTACTAGCCGTGTACTTTGCCTCGAAGTCAAAAAACTCATTTTGACTTACCACTTCGGTTAGGGGCAGCAGAGTCTGGCCTTTTTGGGTTTTGTAAAGGCCACAGGTAAGCTCTGTTCCGCCAATAAATTGCTCTATAATTACCTGATCGCTTTCCTCAAAGGCCTTTTCAATGGCCGCCAATAACTGTCCTCCTTCCTTCACTTTCGTGATGCCAAAGCTGGAGCCGCCAGCATTGGGTTTTACAAAACATGGTAAGCCCAATTGCTCAATTATGTTATTGCTATTGAATTGATGGCCTTTGCGAACAAGTACCGAGTCGGCCACAGCCACGCCAAAACCCTTCAGGTAGGTGTTACAGGTAAACTTATTAAAAGTAATGGCAGCTGCCTCTACATCGCAGGTGCTATGGGGTATACCCAGCATATTGAAATAGCCTTGCAAAAGGCCATTTTCGCCCGGTGTGCCGTGTATGGTAATATAGGCATAGTCTATATTGATCTTCTCACCGTTTTTTACAAAAGAAAAATCATTCTTATCGATGACATATTCCTCTTTTTCAATGACGGCACACCATTTTTCGCGTGTGATTAAAATGGGGTAGCGATTGTATTGGGTGGCATCAATAAAGGACATGACACCGTCCTTGCTTTTTTCCGATACAATTATTTCTGATGAATAGCCTCCGTAGATTACTCCAATATTTTTTTTACTTGTGTGCATGTCTGCTTCAATGATATAACACAATTAAACCCGTTATTTTTATGTTGATGGTCGCAGGCGATAGTCGGCACTGCCTGATGATGATTCGCTCTGCTTTTGACCTGATTTTTAGTCGTTCTCGCGGCCGGCAATATAGGCCCGCCATTTTTCAATGCATTCCATCATATCATCAGGTATCTCGGTATTGAAATCGATGTATTCTTTGGTACTTGGATGTACAAAACCCAGTGTTTTGGCATGCAGAGCCTGTCGAGGCAATATCTTAAAGCAGTTCTGAACAAACTGTTTGTACTTGGTAAAGGTGGTACCCTTCAAAATATTGTGGCCGCCATAGCGCTCATCGTTGAACAGGGGATGCCCCAGGTACTTCATGTGTGCCCTTATCTGGTGAGTACGACCCGTTTCCAGGCGGCATTCAACCAGGGTAACATAGCCCAAGCGCTCCAGTACTTTATAGTGTGTTACTGCATGTTTACCGCGGTCACCCTCCGGAAAAACAGCCATTTGTTTTCTGTCTTGCAGGCTGCGGCCAACATTGCCGGTGATCGTTCCCTCGTCTTCTTTAAGCTGACCCCATACAAGAGCTACATAGGTGCGGGTCGATGTCTTCTCAAAAAACTGACGCGCCAGAAAGTTTTTGGCTTGCTCTGTTTTGGCTACAACCAGTAAGCCCGATGTGTCTTTATCAATACGGTGGACAAGGCCGGGGCGTGGGTCTTCTGAGTTAAATAGTTCCACATCTTTCAGGTGCCAGGCGAGGGCATTTACCATTGTGTTGGTATAGTTGCCATGGCCGGGGTGCACCACCATACCCGGTTTTTTATTGATGATGATGAGGTCATCGTCCTCGTACGGTATCTCCAGCGGAATATCTTGTGCAATGATTTTCAGTTCACGCCGCGGAAATGACATTACGATGGTAATCACCTCGTTGGGTTTAATCTTATAGTTGGATTTTACAGGTATATCGTTCACCCGAATATTACCAGCTGCTGCTGCATCTTGTATTTTATTGCGCGATGCATTCTCAACTCGGTTAACAAGAAACTTATCGATGCGAAGGGGTTTTTGTCCCGCATCCGTTACAAAGCGATAATGCTCATATAATTCATTACTTTCTTCCAGTTCGTCAAATTCCTCTTGTGCAATATGCTCTGCCATGGGTTGATAATTTGTTGATTGTATATCAAGGGAGGCATGGGGTAATTAAAGTGTATTTCTACCGGTATCTGCCTCTTTTTTTTATGTTCCTACTATTAGTTAGGTATTATTCCATATCAAACAAATGATTGACGATGGCCGTGTCAACACTGAGCCATACATCGATGGATGCACCTAAGGGCATGCGTGCTCCGGTATCGGCCGATGGCTGCTGCTGCCAGATAACGGCTGCTGTGGAGTCTTCTGCTGTTTGCACCGATTCATCATACATGATTGCGCCCACATTGAGCGATACAGATACAGAGTAGTCGCGCGCCTCGTTTAGCGTTAACGCTCTCAGGTCAGGTACGTTGGTGCGTTCGTTGCTCAGCCCTTTCCCAATATGAAGGTCAATTACTGAGCCTTTCAATACCACCGTGCCGGGTTCCACCGGTTTGCCTTTGTATAGCTGCTGAAGCACCAGGTTGCGAAATTCGCTGGGTACATAAATCAGCTCGCCGGGCACCAAGCCATAAGACTCAAGAATCACCTTGGCATTGCGTAGCGAGTAATCTACCAGGTTAGGTATTTGCACCCGCTCAGGAGCAATGGCCTTAATCGTGAAATGGATGTTACGGTTTTCTTTCACCATGCTGCCGGGTGCCGGTATTTGCTCAATTACAGCGCCCGGCAAAAAGCCATCAACGTGTGCCGAGTCAATAATCTTATAGCGAAAGCCTTTTTCCTTTATCAGCTCACTGAACTGATCCTCAGTAAGGCCTTTAAAATCAGGAACCGGGTAGTACTCGCCATGATTGGTGTATATATTTAAGCTTACGAAGGTGGCAATAAGGGCTACTGCAATTACCACAAAGGCCAGGGCAATGTTTTTCACAAATACATTACCAAATATTTTTTTAATTATCGACATACGCAATTTAGTATTATGGGTCGTTAGTATCTGAAGCCGTCCTTTGTCTGCTTTGTTATTATCATACACGCTGTTTATCAGTTGTATGATAGGTGTTGCAGTCGCAAAACGAGTGATCACCTGTTTACAGCGAGGCAAAAATAGTAAAACTTCTGCAATCTGTGTGGAAATGTTGCTTTGTGTGCTTAAGCTTGGATCTATACTATGGTAAAACTAAGGTTAGCCAAACAAGCGACAAAGGAATTGATGATGCTCTGATGTTATAGTAGGTAAGGATAGCAGCTTTTGTTTGCATAATGGGAATTGAATGCGGTCCTGAAATAGCGGAACGGTTTCTCGTATGCATCTTAAGGGTGGACAAGAATTAACAAATCCATAAAAGTGGGTATTGGTGACTATCCAACTTTTTGCTTAGAAACAGAATTGTCATCCGACCCCTGAAGAATTCAGGTGGGGTATCCTTACGGTGGGGGCAAAAAAAAAGTAAAGAATCCAAATTGGGACTCTTTACTTTTTATATTTTAAAAGCTAATAATTAAGCTTTGTGTCTTTTTTCGCTTGAAACGCTTAATTTCTTACGTCCTTTAGCTCTTCTGGCAGCTAATACTTTACGGCCACTTGCGCTAGCCATTCTTTCGCGGAAACCATGCTTGTTTCTTCTCTTTCTGTTCGAAGGTTGAAATGTTCTTTTCATTGCTATGTAATTTTTTTATTCTCATTGTGCAAACATTCCAAAAGAACAAGTTCGGGAGCATTATTCTTCCGGATTGCTTAAAAAGCTAATACGTTAACTTTTCGGACTGCAAAAATACACGTTTTTTTTATCTTCCAAAAAAAAAAAGGATGCTTTTTTAAGATTGCTTAATCTTAGTACATCAGGGTGCTTACATCGAAAGATGGATCACTTTTTTTGTTTCGAAAAATTCTTCTTCAAAGTAATTGGTAAGCGGCGTTACCGAGATACGGCTTTTAAAAGCTGCTATTTCAGCATTAAAATCACCCCCTTTTAAATAGATAATACCATTGCTGATGGCATTTTTGTTCTCGGGCGAAATTCTATTGCGGCAAAGCTTCACAAAATCAGGGAAGGCAGTTACGGCGCGGCTAATGATAAAATCGTATTGTCCGGAATGGTTCTCCACACGCACCTGCTCGGCACTTAAGTTATCCAGTCCCAGAGTCTCAGCTACACCTTTCACCACCTTAATTTTTTTGCCAATAGAATCTACCAGGTGAAAGCGACATTGTGGAAACATGATGGCCAGGGGTATGCCAGGAAAACCGCCACCACAGCCTACATCTAAAATGGTGGTGCCTTCCGTAAATTGAATGTAGGCAGCAATACCCAGCGAATGCAATACATGGCGTTCGTAAAAATGATCCATGTCTTTGCGCGATATCACATTGATTTTCGCATTCCATTCCGTATACAGATCACCTAGCATGGCTAAGCGTTCTTCGCACAGCGTATCTAAATCGGGAAAATATTTTTTAATTATGTCCATAGTAAAGTAGAGGGTGTATTACCCTTATTGGTATTATAACCTGCAGCTTTTGTTATCTTAGTTGACTTTGATATCCGAGTTTTTCAGGGTGTTAAAGAGTAGCTCGCGTGCCCTGAATAACTGAGCTTTCACCGTGCCCAAAGGGAGGTCTAACTCTTCGGCAATTTCTTCGTAAGAAAATTCTTTGAAGTAGCGTAATTCTATTAAAATGCGGTAACGTGGCTTCAGTTTTTTTACTACGGTCCGCATCAGCACTTTTTTTTGTTGCTTTATCAGGTGTTCCTCAGGGTCAGGTGTTTCGTCCTTCAGATGTATGGGCTGATCATTATCTTTATCGTCATTCAAACCACCGTCGATGGATACAATGTTATTACGTTTCTTACGCAGGAAGTCAATGCAATTATTAGAGGCAATTTTAAACAACCAGGTACTGAATGCATAGTTGGGCGAATACTGGTGGATGTTTTTAAAAGCCTTTCCGAACGCTTCAATGGTTAAATCTTCGGCATCACTTTTGTTATTTACCATCTTAAGGAGCATAAAGTAGATGGCATCGCGGTATCGCCCCATGAGTTCAGCAAAGGCTCTTTGGTCACCTTTGACTGCGTATTCCACTAAGTCTAAATCATATTTTGCCTTATCAGATAGATTCGGATTTACTTCCATTTCTTCTCCTTTGCACTAACAATATTAATAAACCAAACACAGCCTACAATCATTGGTGTGAAGAGGTCAAACAGCAGGGTTGCCCAATGTAATTTTCCTTCACCCAGCTTATTGGCCGCCCTGCCAAGCACGATATGCACCAGCACAAGTCGAGCAATAAATAGCCCTACGGTTGTAGGGGCAAAAGTAGGAAAAAAAAGTGAACAAAGTGTTAATAGCCAAAATATTTGCCTTGTCAGTGCTTCGCCCGCCAGCCAGCTTTTGATGCCTGCCTTATAATAGGGTGCAGTGCTTAGGTGCCGTCTTTTGCGACTCAGCCAGTCACCGAAATTACGGGGAGCCACTGATATAGTTTGGCTATCATAATGAAGGCATACATTGGTGTTTTTATTGTTGGCACAGCGTCTGATAAATAAATCGTCATCACCCGATGCAATATTTAGTGTGCCTTTAAATACATCGCTTTTTTCGAAGAGCGATTTGGTATAGGCCATATTTCGGCCAACGGCCATAAATGGTTTGCCGCGCAAGGCAAAGCCCATATACTGCACTGCATTATAAAAGGTTTCGTAGCGCAGGAATAGGTTGAATAGCGTTTTCTTCTTTTCGAAGCGCCCATGACCAATCACAATTTCATGGCCGTCGCTGAAACCGGCACTAATGGATTTTAACCATTGATCAGAGGTGGGTCGGCAATCGGCATCGCTAAAGACAAGGTGCTCGTTTTTAGCTGCTTTAATGCCCAGGGTTAATGCCAGTTTCTTTCCTTTAAAATGTTGCTGACTTAAAGGGATGTTCGTGTAATACAGGTTTTTGTATTGTGTTTTTAAGCGTGCCAGGGTCAACTCGGTATCATCGCTTGAGCAATCATTGACAACAATAACTTCAAAATCGGGATAGTCCTGACTGCAAAAGAGGGGAATTACCTTCTCCAGGTTGTGGGCTTCGTTTTTAGCACAGATAATTAGGGACAGGGGAAGGCGCTTATCTGTTGTAGCCGGTAGCTTGCCCGAGGTACGCAGCAGGAAGTACAGGTGGTAAAATATTTGGAAGCACCAACAAAAGCCCAAAAGGCCGATGAGTAAATAGAGTACTATCTCGTTCACGGAATTTAATTTTTCCGCAAATGTGCAATATATTTTTTGTAAATACTTGTTGCGCCACACGCATTTTTGCCTAATGGGGCGAAAAAAAGCAATGGCTGTTGTATATTTGCGGGCTATTTTGTTCCGCAGTAGTGGGCGAGATGTTTAATATTAAATGATTCAGAAAATGAAGTTTGATCTGCAACATACCGATTTAAAAAGTAATGCAAGAGCCGGTGAAATTACTACCGATCATGGCAAGATAGAAACACCTATTTTTATGCCGGTGGGTACGGTAGGCTCTGTAAAAGGAGTGCATTTTCGCGATCTTGAGGAGGATGTGCAGGCGCAGATCATTTTGGGAAATACCTATCATTTATATCTTCGTCCGGGTCTTGAGGTGCTGAAAGCCGCTGGTGGATTGCATAAGTTTAATGGCTGGGATAAACCCATGCTGACCGACAGTGGCGGTTATCAGGTTTTTTCGCTGAGCGATAAGCGTAAGTTAACCGAGGAAGGTGCAGTGTTTCGCTCGCATCTCGATGGGTCTAAGCATTTGTTTACTCCCGAAAGTGTAGTGGATATTCAGCGGGTTATAGGAGCCGATATTATTATGGCACTTGATGAGTGTCCTCCGGGCGATGCTACGCATGATTATGCCAAAAAATCCATGGAACTTACTCACCGATGGCTCAAACGAGGCATAAAACATTTCGACGAAACAGTACCGCTTTATGGTCACGCACAGACTTTCTTTCCCATTGTGCAGGGTGCCGGTCATCGCGATTTGCGTACTCAGTCAGCTGAATTTATAGCTGCACAAAATCGTGAAGGAAATGCTATTGGAGGATTAGCTGTAGGAGAACCTACTGAGGTGATGTATGAAATGGTGGAGTTGGTCAATGGTATCCTGCCAAAGGATAAGCCGCGTTATTTGATGGGGGTCGGAACACCGGCCAATCTACTTGAGAACATCGCTTTAGGAGTGGATATGTTTGATTGTGTTATGCCAACACGTAACGGGCGTAACGGTATGTTATTTACCTCCGAGGGCATTCTGAATATGCGTAACGAAAAATGGAAAAGTGATTTTTCACCCGTAGATCCCAATGGTACTTCGTTTGTAGATCATCATTATAGTAAAGCCTACTTGCGTCACCTCTATGTTTCTAAAGAGATGCTGGCGGCTCAAATAGGCAGTATGCATAACCTCAGTTTCTATTTGTGGCTGGTGAAAGAGGCGCGTAAGCATATTATTGCGGGGGATTTTGCACAATGGAAAGAAGTGATGGTAAAAAAAGTTAGCACCCGTTTGTAAGACGATGAGTGTATAAGGGTCAACGGTTGTCATTATAACATATCCTAGGTTGTAAGGCCATAGAGTTTAAGAACTAACTATTTTTTCGTTCTTTTGTAGGGTGGCATGCACATGACTGAAATAAACACAGACTGTTTTGAAAAAGCTCGATCTATATATTTTAAAAAAGTTTCTTGGTACTTTCTTTTTTGCTATACTATTGATTATTAGTATATCGGTGGTATTTGATGTTACGGAAAAGATTGATAATTTTTTCGAGCATGGAGCCCCCCTCGATGCGATTATTTTTGACTACTACAAGAATTTCGTCCCTTATTTTGCCAATCTATTCACGCCGCTTTTTGTGTTTATTGCCGTTATCTTTTTTACTTCGAAAATGGCGTACCAAACTGAGATTATTGCCATACTATCGAGTGGGGTTAGTTTTCGGCGAATGATGTTTCCCTATTTTTTGGGGGCGGCTATTATTGGCATTTTTTCGTTTTTATTGGGTGGTTATGTTATACCGCCGGCTAACCAAACGCGCATACAGTTTGAAAACGTGTATGTGAAAAATCGACCCTCGAAAGGCTTAGATAAAATACACATGCAGATTGAGCCGGGTGTATTTGTTTACATGGATAAATACCGTACATACAGTGGTAATGGAGAGCACTTTTCCATAGAGAAATACGATGGCAAGACCATGGTGTCAAAATTATCGTCGCGTTATGCCCGTTATGATACCACATCGGGGCGATGGCAGTTGAAGAATTACATACAGCGTGATTTTATTGATGGTATTCAGCAGAGAATCAGTAGCGGTGCCAAAATGGATACCCTAATACCCAATGTAACCCCGAAGGATTTCAAGGAAGAGCGTAAGTATTTTGAGATGATGACCAATACCGAGTTAAACGATTACATCGATGAACAGAGGGCACGAGGTGTGGGTAACCTCGAAGAGTTTCTGATAGAAAAGTATAAACGTGTGGCAGCGCCTTTTAGTGCTTTTATTTTAACCCTGATTGGTGTTTCGCTGGCCTCGCGCAAAGTTCGCGGAGGTATGGGGCTGCATATAGGAGTGGGTATTGCGCTCAGTTTTGGCTATATCTTGTTTATGACCATATCAACCACCTTTGCCATTAACGGTAGTATGAATCCTATACTGGCCGTGTGGTTGCCCAATATTGTTTTTACTGCGGTGGGAATATTTTTGTATATACGCGCCCCTAAATAGCTTGACTCTAAAAAATATAAGTGTGATATTGTGCGGGTTGTAAACATGCATGATCTGACTTTATCCGTTCTGTTTTGAAAAAAAAGTTGTAATTATGCACCCTGAAAAAATTGTTAATCAGGGTAGATAATTTCTATTTTGATTGATACAAGTTAAATCAAATTTTTGGATTATGTCATTGAAAAAACACATCCTTGACCTTCGCAAAAGAAGGGAGCAAGTGCAAAAGGGTGGTGGCGATAAAGCCATTGAGAAGCAAGCAGCCATGGGTAAAATGACTGCTCGCGAACGCATCCTTGCACTCCTTGATAAGGATTCTTTCACCGAATATGATCTTTTTGTGGAACATACCGCACGCGACTTTGGTATGGACAAAAAGCAACTGCATGGTGATGGAGTGATTATCGGTACAGGTACCATTTATGGTGCGCCCATCTGTATTTTCGCACAGGACTTTACTGTTGCCGGGGGATCATTAGGACTGATGCATGCCCGCAAAATCACGAAGATCATGGATCACGCCTTGAAGATGCGTGTGCCGCTTATTGGAATTAATGATTCTGGTGGTGCCCGTATTCAGGAAGGGGTGAATTCACTCGCCGGGTATGGCGAAATTTTCTACCGTAATACTTTAGCTTCGGGTGTTATCCCACAGTTGTCTGTTATACTGGGTCCATGTGCCGGTGGTGCCGTTTATTCGCCCGCCTTAACCGACTTTGTATTTGTGGTGGAGAATATCTCCAAAATGTTTATTACCGGACCGGGTGTAATCGAGTCGGTACTGGGTGAAAAAATTTCGATGGAAGATCTCGGGGGAGCCCGTGTTCATGCCGAAATTACCGGTAACGCTCATTTCTTCTCAGAAAGTGAAGCGGAGTGCTTCGAGCAAATTAAAAAGCTGGTTACCTTTATTCCATGGAATAATAGTAAAAAAGCCAAGGCATTCCCTCCAAAACCTCCTAAGTTTAAAGGAAATATTGAAGATATTATACCATCCGACCCCAAAACACCGTACGATGTACGCGATGTTATCAAGGCCATTGTTGATGATTCTGATTTCTTTGAGATACAGGAGCTTTGGGCTGCTAACATGGTCATTGGATTTGGTCGCTTAAATGGTGAGACCGTTGGTTTTGTTGCTAATCAGCCCATGGTACTGGCCGGTGTGCTTGATTGTGACAGTTCCGATAAGGCAGCACGTTTTATTCGTTTCTGCGATTCATTTAATATACCTATCGTAACATTGGAAGATATGCCGGGATACCTGCCGGGTGTTGATCAGGAACATGCAGGTGTAATCCGTCATGGTGCCAAAGTGCTGTATGCCTACTCAGAAGCGACTGTGCCAAAGGTAACCGTTATTCTGCGCAAAGCCTACGGTGGTGGTTATATCGCCATGAACTCACGTCACCTGGGTGCTGACTTTATGTTTGCATGGCCAATGGCTGAGATTGCGGTAATGGGGCCTGAAGGAGCTGCTAATATCATCTTTAAGAAAGAGATTGATGAAGCGGAAGATAAGGACGCTATGCGTGCACTGAAGGTGGAAGAGTATAAAGAGAAGTTCGCGAATCCTTATGTGGCAGCTGCCAAGGGATACATCGACTCAGTAATTGAGCCGAATGAAACACGCGCACTCCTGTTACATGCCATTGAAGTGTCGGCCGGTAAAGATGATCATCGTCCTGCCAAGAAACATGGTATTCCTCCATTTTAATCGTTGCACTTATGAGTAAAGAGAATAAAGAAGGATTGGTTGATTTTGCGATACTTAGTATGAAGTATAAGACAAAATTGACGAAGAAATTCCAAAACCGTGTTAAGTACGATGATCCGAATCCAAACCATATTTTGTCCTATATTCCGGGTACAATTTGTGAAGTATTTGTGAAAGAAGGTCAGGAGGTTCAGGAAGGCGAATCGCTTTTGATATTGGAAGCCATGAAAATGCGTAACCAGATTACCATGCCGTATACCGGCAAGGTGAAAGCGATTAAAGTATCAACGGGCGACCGGATACCCAAAAACCACCTGATGGTGGAAATCGAATAGAAATACCAGGATATTGGTGATCGAAATTGAGGTTTCACACCAATGTTGGTCAGAAAATTGCAAAGTAAGCAAGTTGTTGAATTCTATTTTTCAATACTTCGCTTACTTTGCTTTTTTTATTAGAGTACCTTGCTCCAGCTGAATAGTCCTTCATAAGCCGGCAACTCGGGTTGCTTCCTGAAAAAGCCATATACTGCAGAGCCACTTCCCGACATGGCTGCATACTCAGCACCGGCCTCATACATATCATGCTTCAGCTTCCCGATGATGGGATATTGTGCAAATACCGATTTTTCAAAATCATTTTTGATGTGGTGCTTCCACTGAGCCAGGGGTAGCTTAATTAGTTCTTTCAAT
Organism: Carboxylicivirga longa; assembly: GCF_050589825.1. Lineage (NCBI taxonomy): Bacteria > Pseudomonadati > Bacteroidota > Bacteroidia > Marinilabiliales > Marinilabiliaceae > Carboxylicivirga > Carboxylicivirga longa. Next base: position 19,924 of record NZ_JBNGOZ010000012.1, read on the forward strand.
GATTGTGAGGATTGCCGGGGTACAATGCCTGCAAAGGCCTCAGGTGTGCTCACATGTACCGGTGGCTTTAGTAGTGCAATATGGTAGCCTTTTAAATTCATTTCGAGGGGCTCAAGGATTTCACCGATACCCGTGGCGTAAGCTGGTTGATTATTGATAAAAAAGGGACAATCAGCACCCAAACGAGTGGCTAGAGCATGCAGTTGAACCTTGGATAGCCCCAGCTTAAATTCTTTGTTCAGCAGCTTCAGCATAAAGGCACCATCGGCTGATCCACCACCCAATCCGGCACCAAAGGGAATTTGCTTATGCAGGTGTATATGGATAGGGGGCAGCACTTTTTCCTCTTTTAATAATTTAAGGGCCTTAATGCAGATGTTTTCATCCACGGGGGCGTCTACCTCAATGCCTGAGTTGCTATAGGTGTAGGGTGTGTTAGCCTCTTCTGCAATAACAGCTTCCAAGGCATCGCTTAAGGGTATGGGATAAAAAATGGTTTCCAGATTGTGGTAACCATCGGCCCTTTTTTCTGTAATGTTGAGGCCAATGTTAATTTTGGCATTGGGGTAGCAAATCATAGTTTTATGTATTTATTGCAAAGAAATAGCTAATTGCTGAGTTTTTAAAATTTACCGTACACGTATGCAGTCTGTTATATTGCCTTTTGTGATACTTGTAATTGATTGATAGTTAGTTGTATTGTGTGTTCTGAAAAGGAAAGTAGCGTAATCATGCCGGTGCTTTGCCCGCAATTAGTATCTTTGTAATTCTGAATTTTTCCGAAATTATATATGGCCGATAATAGGTATTCAAATAGAAGAAAGCCCATGCCTGGCATTGAAATGGGTAAATTGCCACCCCAAGTTACCGATCTGGAGGAGGCGGTGTTAGGGGCACTGTTGCTCGAGAAAGAAGCCTTTCTTAATGTATCAGAACTCCTCAAACCCGATCATTTTTATAAAGAGGCGCATCAGCATATTTATAAAGCCATCATGGACCTTGAGTCGCATGAGCAGCCGGTGGATATGTTAACGGTGACGCAGCAGCTTAAAAAAATGGGTAAGCTGGAGGAGGTAGGCGGTGCTTTTTACATTACCCAGCTCACCGGCAAGGTGGCTTCGGCTGCCCACGTTGAATACCATGCGCGCATTATCTGGCAAAAGTATTTGCAGCGTCAGATGATTCATATTTCCAGTGACTTGCAGAGCAAAGCCTACGATGATGGTATTGATGTGAATGATTTGCTGGAAGAAGCAGAGAGTACCTTTTTTATGCTGTCGCAGGGCAGCATGAAGCGCGATGCCACGCAGATTAATCCCGTTATTCAGGATGCCATTGACCGTATTAAGGCGGCCTCGGAACGTACCGATGGTATGAGTGGTACGCCTTCGGGTTTTGCTGCACTCGACCGTATTACGTCGGGCTGGCAGGGTTCTGCACTGATTATTATTGCCGCCCGTCCGGCCATGGGTAAAACGGCTTTTGTATTGTCCATGACACGGCAGATGGCTCTTAACCATAAAATACCGGTGGCCATTTTTTCGCTGGAGATGTCCAACGTAGAACTGGTGAACCGTTTGATTGTGTCAGAGACCGAACTGTCGGCCGATAAGATTAAAAAGGGATCGCTGGCACCCTACGAGTGGGAACAGCTGGACCATAAGATTCAGAATCTCATTGATGCTCCTATTTTTGTGGATGACACGGCCGGTCTGTCGGTGTTTGAGCTGCGTGCCAAGTGTCGCCGCCTGAAGAAACAGCATGATATACAATGTGTGATTATTGACTACCTGCAGCTGATGAATGCGAGTGGTATGAATCCGGGCTCACGTCAGGAAGAGGTAAGTTTGATATCGCGTAACCTAAAGGGACTCGCAAAAGAACTGGATGTGCCCATCATCGCCCTGTCGCAGCTTAACCGGGGTGTTGAAGGACGTGCCGGTGCAGAGGGAAAACGCCCGCAGCTGTCCGATCTGCGTGAATCGGGTGCCATTGAGCAGGATGCCGATATGGTGTGTTTTATTCACCGTCCGGAGTATTACCGTATCACCGAAGACGAACAGGGTAACTCATTGATTGGGCTGGCCGAGATTATCATTGCTAAGCACCGTGCCGGTCCTACTGCCGATGTACGCCTGCGATTCCGTGCCGAGCTGGCTCGTTTTCAGGATCTGGAAGATACAGAGTTTGATGATGGAGGCTTTGGACAGAGTGCGCCCTCGCAGACCTTTGGTTCTAAAATGAACCAGCTGAGCGATGGGGGAGGTGCACCGGTGTCGTCCGGAGGTCAGCATCTGCCCGAATTTCCCGAAGGACCAGGCTTTAATAGTGACGTGCCGTTTTAAAAAGATTGGCTTTTACGCAGTGTCCGGGAGTACTATGTTAATACAGGTCTTCTCTGATGATCTTGTTCTCACGCTGTCGGCGCAGGTGATTTTGAGCCTGTTCTGCGCTCATGCCTTTTTCACTCATGTAGAGAGATATTAAGGTTTGTTTCACCTGATCGCCCATGCCGTTGTGGCCACAGAGGTAAATAAGGGCACCGTTGTCAAGCCAAGTCATCAGGCGATCTTTATATTCGCTTAGGCGATGCTGCACGTATTCTTTATTCTCCTGATCGCGCGAAAAGGCGGTGTTAAGAAAAGCCAGTGTATTGTTTTTATAGAAAGAAATGAGTTCGTCTTCGTATAAAAAGTCGTGTGCCTGCTGTTTATCGCCCCATATCAGCCAGGCCTTATTTTTAATACCCTGTGCCTCCATATCCTGCAAGAAAGCCCGGTAAGGAGCGATACCCGTGCCAACGCCAATGAATATCACCGGTGTTGAACTATCTCCAGGCAAGTGGAAATCGGGGTTGCTCACCAGGCGGAAGTGAACGGTGGCGCCTTCTTCCAGTCCCTCATTTACATAGGTAGATCCTGCTCCTTCATATTGGCGTTTTTTATGCTGAAAACGTATTGTTTTTACCGTTAGGTCAATTTGCTCCGGGTGGGCCTTGTAACCCGATGCGATGGAATAGTAGCGCGAATGAATGGGTTGTAGTATGCTTACAAACTCATCGGCATCCATGGGGCAGGGATAATCACTTATTAAATCGAGTATATCTGCATTGTTCAGATAGGCCCTGAGCGCCTCTTTATTGTTGTACAGATCGGCGAGGGCTTGTGCTTTGTTAAGTTTCATGTACCGCCTGAGGACCGGTCGTGTAAGCCTTGTTATCTCAAATTGACGATGAAGCAGATACTCTAAAGAGCGATTATAGGATATTAAATGCTGCGTTTCGTCCAGATTGAGTTTTTCGATAATGCGCCTGATGAGCGTGGGTGGGTTGCTTGGAATAATCTCAATGCAGTCGCCGGCGGCATATTCCACCGTATTCTGTGTATTGTCCAGTTCTATGTGAAAGACAGCTTTTTCAACCTTTGTTTTGGTTAATTGTCTGCGGCGGATAAGTGTCGTGGCAATGCTATCGGGTTTATCCAGTTTCAGATCTGGTTTTAGCGGGTCTTTTTTAACGTCGGCAATAGTATCATAGCTGTTTTGTATCCACTGCAGGGCGGCTTTTTTAAAATCCAGGTCACAGTCTACACGACTCATTAGGGGAATAGCTCCCAGCTTTTTCAGCTGATTATCCAGCATTTTGCCAGCACCGCAAAAGTTATCGTAGCTGGAATCGCCCAGGGCACACAGGGCATATTGCAGCCCGCTGAGCGATGGCATGTCAGGGTGTTGCAACAGTTTAAAAAAGCGGCGCGCATTGGGGGGTAATTCCCCTTCCCCATCAGTACTGATGACCAGCAGTAATTTATTTTCGGAAGGCAGACGACCAACATCATATTTTTCCATGTTATAGCATTCGCTCTCTATACCACATTGATGGTAATACTTGTGCGCCTGCTGGGCTATTAACTGAGCGTTTCCCGTTTTGGTGCCATATAAAATAGTAAGGGGTGGACACTGGCAGTTGTTCAGAATATTGAGGCTGAGTTGCTTTTCTTTCTTTTTAAGCAGGGTGCTGAAAAATCCCATATCAGGATGCATTTTTTTATCTAATAAATAATGAAGGATGATGATCCCTATTCCAGCCTTATTAACAACTCCGGGCAATAAAATGTTTGTCTAACGTGCCATCCATCTCTTAAATCTGGAGGCTTTTTCGCTTGAAATAATCACTTCGTTATTGGTAGGCGGATCCAGCTTTAACTTCAACTTGCTTTTGGCATACAATTGGGCTTCAACAATGGATGTGATATTGACGATGAATTTACGGTTTACCCTATAAAATAGGTGCGGGTTAAGTTCTTCCCTCAACTGCTCCAATGTATGGTTAACGGCGTAATTGTGGCCGTTGTGGGCACAGATATAAACGCCTCTGTTTTCGGCGTAAATATAGGCCACATCCTTAGCAGGTATGGATTTTATCTTGTCGCGATAGTGTACCAGGAAACGCTCGCGGTAATGAGCTTGATCAGTTTGTTGGGCAATGGATTTCCCTAATAATTGATAATCAATATCTATTGTGTTTTTCTTTTGATATTGCTTTCTAAACTTCTCGATGGCCGCTTCTAATTTATCTGAGCCGATGGGTTTTAACAGGTAGCCAATGCTGTTTTGATCAAAGGCCTGTATAGCATATTCATCGTAAGCAGTTGTGAAAATGATAGGGCTTGCTATGCTTGTATCCTCAAATATTTCAAAGCCATTGCCATCGGAGAGGTGGATATCTAAAAAGATAAGATCAACACTTTGATTCTTCAGAAAGTCGATACTTGAAGCAACTGAATCAATCGTACTGACGATGTTAAAATCGGGAGCAAGGTTTTCCAGCAAGGCTTTTAGCTTGCGTGCTGAAGGCATCTCATCTTCAATAATTAAAACATTAATCATCGCAACTTAAAATTAAAGGGATTTGAGCAATATACTTATCGTTTTGTATCGCAAAAACAGGGGCTTCGCAATTTAGTAATTGAAATTTTTCTATGAGGTTTTGTTGTCCTGTTTGTGTTGATATTTCTTTTTGATTCTTGATTTGCAGGTTGTTTTTGATAATTAAGTAATCGTCTTTGCTTTTGATTGTCAGGGATAAGGGGTGTTTTTTTGATATGATATTGTGTTTAATAACATTCTCCACAATTACTTGCAGTGTCAGCGGTGGTATAAGGTGATGATGGCATTGTTCGTTAACCTGCACTGCATAGTGAAAACCCTCTTCAAATCTGAATTTATATAAATTCAGGTAGGTTGTGATAAACTCAAGTTCATCTTTCACGGTTACTAAATTCTGTTTATTGATGGACAGTACATAGCGGTATATGCTGGCAAAATCCTGAATAAAACGGTCAGCCTTCTCAGTGCTTTCGTAAATTAGGGATGAAAGAACGCTAAGGTTATTGAATAAGAAATGATGATCGAGTTGTTCCTTTAAGGCAGCATATTTCGATACCATCTGTTTCTTTTCAATATTCGCCAGCTTAACTTCCAGCTCATTCCGCTCTTCTGTTGCCACAATCATTTCCACCACCACCATTAGCAGCACGCTAATCATCAGCGGCATAATGAATATCATTATCTTAAATTTGTCATCGTGCTTGTGTTCGGGTATCCACCCCTTGTTAAGGGCTAAATTAATTAGTGAGATTACCAAAACGGGGAAGGCAATGGCGATGAAAAAATCAATGAGAGAGCGGATGAACCAATTGCGTTTCCAAGGATAGCTTGTATTTAGCTTTCGGATTACCCAATTATAAAAGTATACCACAATAAGGGCTTCCAAAAAGCCAATGGCCATTCGTTCGTAGGGTATTTGGCTGATTTCGCCCAGGGTGTGAAACTGAAATACCACCGTTAAAATAATGGAAATGCTGGTTATGCCCAGCAGTATAAAGGGCGTTAATAATAGCTTTAATCGCTTGGCTTTGATCAGTGGTTTATTCATCGCTGCTTTCTTGAATGAGTCTGCCGCTTAGCTGTAATAGATAAAACTCAGCTACCTTAGCAGTGTATTGGGCATCGCTGTATTGCACTGCTACCCGCAACAGGTTTTGCTGTGCCGTTCTAAACTCAATGGAAGTAACCCTCCCCAAGGCAAACATTTCCTGCGTTTGGGTAAAGTTAAGATGGGCCTGCTCCAGGCTGCTCTCCTGCAGTTCAACAATGCGGCGCTTGTAAATATAATCGGTGTAGGCATTGGAGGCATCGCGTTCTACCTGCGACTTAAGCTGGCGGGTACGTTCCTGCTGACTGATATAGTCCAGACGCGCATTTTTTTCGCGTGTGCGCTGCTGCCGACCGTTGAATACATTGAAGTTTAATGATACACCCACTTTAGGTCCTTGTGTTTGGTTATACAATAGCTGACCCGCATCGTTATCGGTGCGGTTGTAGCTATACTGCCCGTAGGCCGCTAATGTAGGGTATTTTTTTGCATCGGTGATTTTAATGTCCAGATTACTGATTTGTTCCTGTTGTTGTTGTGCCATCAGCCCGGCGTTGTTCATTAGGGCATCGGTAATAACAGCATCAGACTCAAAATCGTTGCGATAGGAGATGCTGTTATCCACTTCATATACCTGATGGATGGGTACGCCCAATGTCATGTTCAGGTTTTTGCGACTCTGGATAAAGCTTTGCTCAGTTTGCAGCACTGTAGTACTATCGTTATTCATATCCACCTCGGCGTTGAGTACCGCCAGCTGGTTAACCTGACCATAGGCTTTCTGATCTAACGTTTTTTGGTAACGTTCGCGCGAGATGCGCATGGATTCCCTGGCTAGATTCAAGTTTTGCTGTGCACGACAAACCTGGTAGTATTGCTGAGCTACTTCAATAATAGTGGCTTCGGTCTGTTGCCTTAAAACGGTTTCCTGCAGCAGGTCGTTGCTTTTTAATTTTTTGTAAGTATAGATATTGCCAAAGCCATCGAACAAGGTATAGTCGATGCGAGCTGCTGCATTGTAGTTGCTTGAGACAGCACCATCGGCTTCAATAATGGTACCTGTGCCTCCATTGTTAATCTCCATCTCGGTATCGTTACTCGAATAGCTGGCACCTCCGTTGACACTTAGCGAAGGGAGCAGGCCTGCGTTACCCGCAGTGCTGCTATTTCTGGCTTTCTGACGCTGGGCGTGGGTAATCTTTATGTCATAATTATTCACCATTGCTATTTCAATGGCTTTTTGAAGAGTTAATTGCAGGCTGCTATCCGGCACAGACTGTGCCCGGGTAATTAGGGTGCTTAGCAATATAGTAAGGGTGTATAATATTCTAGTCTTCATATTCTTCAATGTATTTCATTTCTTTAATAGCGGGCTCAATCTCTTCACTGCTTACGTTTCTGTCGTAGGCAAACTGTTGCCATTTTACTTTCGCTTTATTGGCAATGAGCAACATTACGGGTAGTAATACAAGTGTTGTTGTGGTCGCCATCGCCATCCCATAACTTACCGAAATAGCCATGGGGATGAGGAAGCGTGCCTGCATACTGGTTTCGAGCAGCATGGGTGCCATGCCCGCAATGGTGGTTAAAGTGGTGAGTATAATGGGGCGGAAGCGTGATAGTGCCGCTTCTGTCAGGGCCTCCTGGTATTTCATGCCTTTCTTAAGGTTGATGTTAAGTGCATTGATTAATATCAGTGAGTCGTTGATCATTACCCCGATGAGGGCAATGACGCCCATACCCGACATCAAACTAAGGGACATGCCGTGTATCCAGTGTCCGATGATAACTCCCACTAAACTAAGGGGAATCATCATATATACCAGAATGGATTGAGTTACGGAGCGCAGTGTAAGGATAACAACTGCAAACATGAGAAGCAGCACCACAGGCATCACTTTTGCCATTGAACTTCCCACCTTTTTACTCTCTCTTTTTTGGCCGTCGTAGTTGGCTCTTACCCCCGGATGTTTTTTATAAATGGGTTGTAATATCTCCTTCTCAATTTTCTCAATCAGGTCGGGTAAAGAGCTTGTCGGATCGCTTTGGTTAGCTTCAATAATTACTTCGCGATCAAAATCCAGGTGCTGTATACTTGAAAAGCCATTAACTATTTTAAGATTGACCAATTCTGATAGGGGATAAGCGACGCCATTGCTCAGTCGGATTTTCATGTTCTCAAGCTGGCCGATGTTTTCACGGTTGTCTTCGCGATATTTAACCCACACTTTTACCTCGTCCTTACCGCGTTGCAGGCGTTGTGCCTCATTCCCCCAAAAAGCCTGCCTCACCTGGCTTACCACACTCTGAAGAGTCAGCCCCAGATGATGGGCTTTTTCCTTTAGTTCTAGTTCGATCTCGCGGTAGCCAACGGGCGATTTATCGGAAACATCTGTTACCTCGGGCATATTGTTCAGGGCGCGCTTTAACTCTTCCTTGGCCGCCCTCAATACATCATTATCATCGCCCAGTAAGGAAATTACCAGTGCCTTGCCAAAGGGATTAAAGCCTTCGAATAAGAGGGCTTCGGCGCCTGGGATATCGCCTACTTTTTCGCGCAGTCGAACGGTTACATCATCGGTTGTTGAGTTACGCGACTCACCATCAAGCAAAGTAATCTGGATAGTGGCGCTGCTTCCGCTTCCCTGGAACTGTTGAAAGGTTTGTTTTATGATGCTTGCATTGTTGGGTTGCAGGGGGCGCATGTCCTCATTTACTTCCCAGATGGCCTGAGTAATCTTGTCCAGCTGTTTTTGGGTAAGCGACTCATCGGTCCCCGATGGCATGCTTAAGCTTACCGTCACATTATCGCCATCCACCTGCGGAAAGAAGGTGACGCTGACCCATCGTGCCGATACCATGCCCATGGATATGATAAAGGCTGCCGTGAAAATGGCGAAAGTGATTGTTTTGTATTTTATGGCAAATTCAACAGCCGGCTTATAGGTGATATCCCGCAGTTTCAATAAGCCGGTTTCGGCCCAGCCCATGTATTTCATCCAGGTGCTTTTGTAGTCTTTATTCAATGCCTTGGAGTGGGCTACGTGGGCCGGAAGAATAATTAAGCCTTCGATGAGTGAAACAAAAAGAATGGCTATCACTACAATGGATATCTCTCTGAACATATCGCCCATTCGCCCATCTAAAAAGATAAAAGCGGAGAAGGCCATCATGGTAGTTAACACCCCTGACAGAACAGCCGGAGTTACCTCCAGGGTGCCATCCACAGCAGCTTTTATGGGTGTTTTACCCATTTGCCAGTGTCGGTATATATTCTCAGCCACCACAATAGCATCATCAACCAATATGCCCAATACAAGTATTAGTCCGAATAAAGAGAGCATATTGATGGTAACTCCTGTGCCCGGCACGAGTATGAACATTCCAAGCATGGAAAAGGGGATGCCAATGGCCACCCAAAAGGCAATTCGGGGATTCAGGAATAGGGACAGGAAGAGCAGGACAAGGAGGATGCCTATGATACCATTTTTACTCAATAAATCAATGCGCTGATCCAGCAGGTCACTTTGGTCGCGTATCACGGTTGCGTTTAACAAGTCCTGATTCGAATTAAAGTTAGCAATGTACTCTTTAACAGCGTCTGTGGCAGTGATGATATCTTCCGAAAAAGTGTTTTGAATGGTGATGACAACACCAGGCTTACCATTGAATAAAACTTCAGATGGCGCATCGGCCCATTGATCTTTTATGTCGGCCACATCTTTCAGTCGTATGATTCCACCTGCCGGTGTGTTGCGTATCACTATATTTTCCAGCTCCTTGCCATGATATTCTCTGTTGCGCACACGGATGAAAAATTCCTCTTCTCCATCCTTAATACTACCACCGGTTAATAGCAAATTGCTGCTTTTTACGGCATTGGCTATTTCGCTAAAGGTGAGTTTGTAGGTTTCCAGGGCATCTTCCTTTACCAGGATGGCAATTTCTTCGTCGGGATAGCCGCCGATGGATATTTTCGAGATTCCTTCCATACGCAGCAGGTCATGTTCCATTTCCCGGGCCTTGGCTTTCAGTTGTTTTAGGGTTACATTTTTCCCTTCGTTGGCCGTGATCACATAGTTAATGGAAAAGTTGACGTCATCGTGCTTATAGGTCACTACTGATTCGATGCCCACGGGAAATGAGGCGATGCGTTCTACCTCATTCTTCACCTTAATGAGGGCTTCGTCCATATCAGTGCCCTTCAGCATTTCTATGGTTACCGTGCCACTGTTCTCTCGCGAAACGGAGGTGATACGTTCCATTCCTTCCAGGCCTTTGACGTTTTCTTCGATTTTTAGGATGGCTCCTTCCTCTACCTCCTCAGGCGATGCTCCGGGATAAACAATATCCACATAGATATAGCGCTGCGGTATATTAGGGAAGAAATTCTTCTGTATATTAAGCAATGAAATAAATCCGAAGATGCCGACCATAATCATGATCAGATTGACAGCCACCGGAAATTTCATAAAATAAGCGATGATATTTTTCATTGGTTTGTTGTTTGATAGTCAGTAGTGAAGTGATGAGAAGTAAGAAGGTTTTTTAAAAGCATTAGTGACTATGTCTTTCTGATTAAAATCAGTCATCTAGCGGTTTGATTAGAGGCGTTTGTAGCGATGAAGCCAACGGAATTTATGCTCACCTCTCATCTCACAGCACTCCCCTCTCATTTTTCATTAATACGTACCGGCATGCCTTCATAAGGACTCTTAATGACCGTTGCCAGCACCGCAGCTCCTTCGTCAAGACCTTGGATAATGGCATAATCGTTTTGTTTGGTAACAACGGCCACCGGCATATGCTTTAGGCGATTATTTTCTACCACATAGATATGATTGTTGTTATCCAGCATCTTTCGTGGAATGCGCATGGCATCTTGGAGGGGTTTTTGTTTAATTTCGGCATTTAGGTACATCCCTTCTTTCAGGGTGCTTCCCTTAACGCGGATAAATACCTTTACACTCTGCGATTGCTCGTCAATACTGCCGCCAATGCGAACTACTTTACCCAACCATTCGCCGCTGATATCGCTTGAACTTAAGTTGGCTTCCGTGCCTATTTTTATCTGCTCAAGACGGGCAAGCGGAATGGTAAGCTCCAGGTCATAATTGGCGGTGTTAATAAGCGTACCCAGGGCTGAGCCTGAGCGAACCGCCTTACCTGCCTCTGCATCAACAGCGGCAACCACGCCATTAAAGGGTGCTCGAATAGTATATTTTATAAACTTCTCTTCACTCGCTTTAACGGAGTAATATTTACTTAGGATTCCCTTGCCCGACAGGAAAAAACGCTCTTGCTCACTCTTAGCGGCAGGTAGCGCAGGGAGTTTTTTATCCATCTCAATAGAGGATACATACTGTCGCCATAATGGGTACGATTCCGGATAGTCGGATTTTAAATCCGGCAGAATAGAAGTGGCTAGGGTGATAAAATCGCTTTTCTGTGCCAATAGGTTCATTTTAAACTCTTGATGATCAATCTCCAGCATAACCTGCCCTTTTTGGTAGCTTTTCCCTACTTTGAAATTGCGTGCCGAAGGCATTAGGCGACCATCTACCTGGGCAACAATTTCAAAGCGATCAACGGCTCTGAGTTTGCCCGTTCCATGGTAGTGATTTTCTATGGTTTCTTTTTGTGGATAGATGACATTGACCAATGTACCTTTGTTTTCATCTGATATTTGTGGCCCTTTTTCTTTCGATGCCGATATAACCCTGTTAAAAATGAGTGCGGCAATAATAATGACAAGGGCAATTAGTAAGGATACTCCTTTTTTGTTCATAACTGAGAATATAATGGTGTTGATGTTACGACTTTAAAATCTGTTGCGAATGTTTAGGTTTTAATTAAATGTACAAAACAATTCAGGATGAATACAGAAAAAGAACGTATGAAAAAGTGAATAGTTGAATTTAAAATTTAAAACGAACTGTGCTCATTCATTCCCCGTACTTATAATATTGCCAATTAAGGCGTTGATAGATTTAGATTGAAAAGCTTGGAACGTTTTTTGAATCAAGTACCTTTGCGACAAGCATCCCACGGGTGCGACTAATCAAAATACATTAGGATGAAACGAATTATCGTACTATTTACTTTTATGTGTATGGCCTTGGTGTCCATGGCGCAGATTGATCAGAAGGATCCCTTTAAAAAGATGGATGATGCTTATCAGCAACGTCTCGATAAAATGAATCAGGATTATGAATTAAGGCTTCAGGCTATGCAGGAAGAGTACGATGCTCGTTTGAAACAGATGAATAAGGCCTTTAAGCAGTATCTGAAGAAAGGATTTACCCAAGTGGAGCAAACAGAAGAGAAGGTGAAGCCCGTTGAGGTGCCTAAACCCGTTGAACAACCTGTTTTTACGCCCGCTGATGATGTTGATACAAAACCCGATGAGCAGAGTGATACAGATTCTGATGAAGTGATTGAGCAGGCTGTTTCTATGCCTTCGGCGCCAGTGCAAATCGATGTAGATCTTGCTGAGACTGATGCTTTTTCTATTTCGCCTATCTTACAAGTTCCTGCCGATGTTGATACTTATGCAAAGCCCATCACTGTTGACTTTTTTGGCAGTCCTGCACATCTAATGATCGACAAACGAACGAAGGCTCTTGCCATTAAATCTGTTAAGCCGTCTGCATTTGCCAATTATTGGGAGGATTTTACGGCTACTCATTATCAGGTTTATATTGAATCGCTTTTGCGATATGCCAGGGATAAGAATCTGAATGACTGGGGTATCTACCAACTCATAGATATAACATCGCGCCAGCTGCATACTACGCCCAATGGTCGTGCAATGTGGACTTGGGCTATGCTCAATCAGGCAGGCTATCAGGCTAAAATAGGATATTCGGGTAACACGGTGTATTTGTTACTCCCTTTTATGCAGGTGGTGTATGAGAAACCTTTTTATAGCATAGATGGCAGTAACTTTTATCTGATGGGCGCTAAGAAGAATATCAAAAATATGATGACTTATACTGAAGATTTTGCTGCTGCCACTAAAAAAGTGGATTTACATTTGCCTTACGCCCTTGCTTTTAGTGAAGAGCAAAATACTGTTGAGCGCAAAACGACACTGCCCGATGAATCTGAGGCCTTATCGTTGAAGATGAATAAGACCGTGATGGCCTTCCTGGCCAGTTACCCCCAAACGATTAATACGGTCTATCTGAATGCAGCCATGTCTGCGGATGTGAAGGAAACGTTATATGAGTATATTCAACCGCGCATTGAAGGAAAGAGTGAGACACAGGCTGTGACCTATCTCCTGGATTATCTGCACAACAGTTTTGAGTATAAGACCGATCGCGATCAGTTTAACAAGGAAAAGATGTTTTTTCCTGATGAAATTTTTTACTACCCTTATTCCGATTGCGAAGATCGTACCGTACTGTTTACTCGCCTGGTGAATGAACTGCTGGGACTTGATGCCATCGCTATCACCTACTTTAGTCACATGGCTGCAGCGGTATCTTTTACTGCGCCCGTTGAGGGTTACTCATTCCTTGTGGATGGCCGCCGTTACACCATTACCGACCCCACTTATATTAATGCTCCTATTGGCTCGGTAATGCCCGATTATGAGGGATATACCCCCATGGCAATTAAGATTAATAACGATAGCCGGTTGAATAATATATGGCAGATGATCGCCCGCTCGCTGGAGAAGGGCAATGAGGGAAATATTTTTATTGCCGACAGGGCTTTGGCCGAAAATGGCAATATGGTAGTGTCGGGCTGGTTTAGCAATGTAATTACCATTGATGGTAGGCGCTATGAGGCAACGGGAGGCACGCGCGACCTTTGGTTTGCCACCTTTGAAAGGGGGGGAGCGCTTCAGTGGTTTACGCCGGTTAATTGCAGTAATAATGGTTTTACGCAGGCTTTTAATGCCGGTAAAGAGGGTAACGTTTATGCCCTCATTAATTATAATGGAGCCCTGAGCATGGGGCAACGACGCCTGGCACAAAGCGATCAGCCGGCGCACTTGGTGCTGGGGCTCTCTCGTGGGGCACGACCCATATTGGCTGAAGCCATTAATTTTGAAGCGCCCGAGGGGCAGAAGCTTGCTTTTTACGGTAAGTACAAGGCCGATGGCACTCGTATCGACCTGCTTTCGTTTCCTACCGATGAGGTGCGTTTTGAGCCTAAGATAACGGTTGACTCAAAAAATGAAGTGGTGGTGCGCGGCGTGGTTGGCGATATCGAAGGGCTTACCAATGAGGTTCCCATCATGCTGTCGTCAGCCAGTTTTAGTGCCGAAAATCAGATAGAGGCCTCAATGAATCGATATGAACAGCAAGGTGTCAATCGCCATATGATAGCACTTTTTTCTACCCTTGACCTGTTGGCAAAAAATGGAGGCCGCGTTTCGGGTATTACTGTTCGTAACTTGATGAATAAACACAATCCGGATTTTTACAAGCGAAACCCAAGCATTTACAAAGGCTTGTTGAGTATGCAGTTTGTGATAAATGAAGCAGGGGTAGTGAAGGTGGAAACCTACAAAGGGCAAAAGGTATCCCTCTTTGCAATGCGGATCGCAGATAATAGCAACTTGCAAATTATAAGGCCAGATGAAGATAGCTATCGTATCCGGTTTTTAAACGGTGTTGAGATTGGGAAAGCCATTGTGTGGTACAATTTGAATGCCATGGACTTAAAAGCTGACGGGCGTATGGTTTTTGATTATGATGCTGAACGAATGAAGCGAAGTATAAATATCAATGATTTTATTGTGGAATAAATATACCTGTAAACTCTTTTTGAGACTATGCTAACATAGCAGTATAATAGCGCCTTACATGGCGCTATTTTTTTAGAAAGATGTATTTCAGCTGTCTTCGCTGACGGATTTGTGATTGGTAACTTATGGGGCAGGATGTATGGATCTTATAATAATCATACATTAATAATTTGTTAACTAATTGGGTATTATTAATGCGTTAATATGTACATTTGCACTCTTATATAATCTGTCATGAAAGTGAGTGAATACAATTATTAATGTATAATGTTATGAATGTTTTTTTAGAATATCTTATTCTGTTAACTGCCTGCTCTTTGTTTTATCTGCCTGTTGTTTATTACTTGGGTAGAAATTCGATAATTGCGAAAGTTGCGATCTATTTTTTGCCCAGTTTAGCCACCTTGGCTTTTACCGCTTTTTCCTTTGGCGTAACGCGTAACTATTGGTTGTTTGTGCCGGCTCTTGGAGCCTTGTTTGCAACTGTTTATGTGCTCCAGTCTGTGGTGAAAAAGCCAATTGGAAAAATACAAGAAATTATATCCCATTTAGAGCAAGGTGATTTAAAGAAAGTGCAATTGCTTGAGAATGTTGAGGCTAAAAATGAGTTTGGTATTATTAGTCGCGATTTGCAAAAAATGAGTAGCAACATTGCAGGTATTATTCAAAATATTAAACTGATTTCAACTGAAATAGTTAGCCATGGCGAACAACTTTCTCATGCCGCCAATCAGCTCAGTGACTCCTCTAATAGCCAAGCTGTTAGTATTGAGGAGGTGAGTGCAAATATGGAAGAGGTAAATAGTAATATTCAGCAGAGTTCACGGAATGCCAGCGATGCGGGAACGATTTCTAAAAATGCGGAAAAAGGTATAAGAGACGTAGCGGTTAACGCAGAGCAAACAGATGGAGCCATGCAGAAAATTAATAAAGATGCAATGTTGATAAATGAGATTGCGCTTAATACGAAAATCTTAGCTTTAAATGCCGCTATTGAGGCTGCAAAGGCGAGTGAGCATGGCCGTGGGTTTGCAGTAGTCGCCAAAGAAGTTAGGAAGCTTGCCGAAAGTACCGAAGAGATTGCTGAAAGTATAACCAAAGAAGCGTTCAATACAGCTAATTTAACTGTGGGGGTCAACGCTCGTGTAATGGAAACTGTGCCTGAAGTTCAAAAAACTATGATGATGGTGGGAGAGATCGCCAATAGTGCTTTTGAGCAAACAAAAGCCATGGAGCAAATTACTTTATCTATTCAACAGCTCAATGAAATAACCCAGGAAAACAGTGCCAGCAGTGAAGAGCTAAGTGCTAGCGCATCGCGTTTGTTCGAACAGGCCAATGAATTAAATAAATTGGTAACTGTTTTTAAGATTTAATCGGGTACGGAAGTATATAATTGAATAATAAGTCGAGTAAATTGCAAGTAGCCACCCTTTTAGGGTGGCTTTTTTGTTTCCATAATATTTAAATTATATTAAATATATAATTGGCAAAATACCGAATATACTCTGTGGATCAACAGGGTCAATAATAGCAATTTTGCCAAAAATTACCTGTATAGAATGTTAGATATAATTGCAGATAATATCAGAAGAAAAAGAAAGGAAAAGGGTTTCTCTCAGGAAACATTAGCACTAAAAGCCGGAATTGATCGATCATATATGGGATATATTGAAAACGGGAAATATAATATATCCATTTTGAAGTTAGCGCAAATAGCCAAAGCATTGGAGGTCAGTGTTACTGATCTTATTAACGAATTATAGTTCACGAAAAAAAGTCATGAAAAATTTAAATCAATTAATTGAGGTTACTTATCCTTACAACTCTTTAAAGGATATACAAACAGAAAATAACAGCGTATCTGCAATTTTTGATCAGGAATTATTCGATTCTAGTCAGATAGCGGGTATTACACTGGCTGAGGCTGGGCGGCACATCGCCATCTTAGGAAGCCTGGCAGTTGCCAATATTAATCCGGTAAAAAATAAGCACTTTTATTTGGCAAGTAAGGCGGTAATTAAGCGAGTGCACAATCGGCCTTGCCTGTCTAAAACCTATAAGGGCGAGATGAATGCCCTCGAGTTTACTAAGAAGCATGGCTTGGCTGAGGGTGCCATTTATGATCAGGATGGTGAGGTGCTATATACTGCTCAAGTGGAGTATTCTGTATTGACAGTGCAGCTTTTCGAACGTTTTTTTCGGAAATATCGATCCGCTGAATTTCGCTCAGAAGGATTCAGCCCTTATGGAGATGTTGTTACACTGTATGATATGAATCTGTGTGTTGATACCAGTTTTGCAACGCTTGGAGAGGTGCGTCCTGAATGGTGCTTGGGGCATTTTGATCACTATCCGGCATTGCCTGTGGCACAAATTAGCCAGGGGCTTATGAATTTAGCGGCTAATCAAAATCAACTCGTTAAAAATATGAAAGATCCCTTTTGTATTAAGGAAGTGAAAATGAATGCAGAGTCATTTATTTTTGCCGGGCAGGAACTAAGTTTCAAAAGTGAATACGATACAAACCAGGATTTTTATAAAACGAAGGCTTTTACAGAAGAGAATAGCGATGCGGTATCGCTTGATTGTTGGCTTTACTAAGATAAAAGAGAGGACATAATTTAGGAAGGCAAGGAGAGGGTCAGCTACTCCTTTGCCTTCCTGACTGATTTTTATTCCTTTCTTCGTATGATAGACGAAGCGGTCTTTCTTAGTTTCGCTCGCAGACCCAAATGTTTCTCGAAAATAGCTTCCCTTTTTTTTCTACTTTACAGGAATCAAGCAACCTTAATTCAGCCTGATGTATAAGCTCATTAATATCTGTTGTAGATACAACTATTAAACGATTGGCTAATCTGGCCGCTGAACGAATGATGTGCAAGGCATTATCATCGTTGGAATGGCTGAATACATTATAGGGCAGGTCAACAATAGCAGAATCATACTTGTTTAAGTGATCTTTTAAATCGCTGCGGTACACATTGGCTGAGTATCCATAGTGCGCCAGGTTTTTACGTGTTGCTACACAGGCTTTCCAGTGTATGTCGCAACCTTCAATATCGAATCCGGCAATGCAAGCTTCCAGCATCACTGTGCCAACGCCACAGCCGGCGTCTAGCAGGCGCTTATTCGTATCTCCCTTGGAGGCGAGGCTCACCAGCGTTTTGGCAATGTCCATATTAATAGCGCAGCTAAATGATTCGGGTTTGTTCTTGTGTTTAAACCACTGGGTGTTATGCTTTGTAAGTATGCCAAAATGCCAGGTACTGTTATAAAAGCATACCGAATATATAATTTCCGGATTCGTATAATCGGGGTCGCCTTTAATTGCATAGCCAATGTCTTTTAACTTGCTAAGGCGTATGTCGTATGGGGTGGTGTCCCCATGCAATATCAGGTATTCAGCTTTAAAGCCATCTTGCTCCATTGCACGTTGTCTTACTTTTTCCAATAGTGCGGTATATTCATTTGCTGACTCCAGAACTTCAAAGCGATTTTTAATAAACGGACTGATAGATGGGTCTATCTCAATGTCGGTAATCAACATCTTCTTTGCTGCTCCTTCGCCAAACAGTTGTCTGGATTCCAACTGGCATAGGTGGGCGTTATGTGTGTCGTATTTAAAAGTGTAGATAAAGCGGTGGAGCATTGATGTATGTTTTTGTTAAATCTTATTTTAAGTTTCCAGCATTCAATTCCGTCACTACGATAAACGAATTTTTCAACTGGTATTATTCAGTGCGTTAAGTCATCGATGAAATATTGACTTGAATAATCTAAATGATTATCATTGGTTATTTCATTTGCGAAGTCAGGTGCTCAAAAATATTGCTTATTAGCATTATGCATCTTCGGTCTTATCTAAAATCGATAACCCGCTTTCTGGATATCCTGTAAATTGGTAATTGGTTTTTCTGGCTTCAGGTGGGCGCTCATGTGTTTGTATATCTTAACCCGTATTTCTTTGGCTGTTTTAGTGTCCATCCGGTCAAAGGAGTGGCCTCCCGGTATCTCCTCATATATTTCGTACTCAAACTTTTTATTATCGGCCTTCAGTGATTTAATCAAGTGTTCAACTTCCAGTACATGCACATCATCATCGTTGGTGTTGGTGTGTATCAGCAGGGGAGTGTTCTGAAACTTATGGGTATTCCATGCGGGGGATCTGCGGCGGTATTCCTCCACATTGTCGTGTGCCGATTGCCCTATGTGATAGTCGACTTCATAGAGTTCCCTGTAATAGTCCTCGTAGTAGCCCATGCGCGCTACCAAATCGCTCACGGGCACCCCGGCATAAGCTACGGCGTAGTCTTTGGGATGATTAAAGATGTTGAAGAGTGTGATGAGGCCACCATGGCTCCATCCCATTATACCCACTCTTTTGGCATCGATAAAAGAGTAGTTTTCCAGCATGTAATTTTTGCTGGCCAATACATCTTCCACCTCCAGGCCACCGTAGTCAATTTTCTCGTAATGACTTTTCCCATAACCCGTGCTACCCCGGTATTCAGCGGCTACCACCACATAGCCCTGACTGACCAATTCACGAACGATATGGGTGTAGTAAGTGCTGAAATCGGAATGCACACCCCCGTGTGGCAATACCATCAATGGATATTTCTTACGGGTATCGATATCTTTAGGAAAAAAGAGGTAAGACCAGAACTTTACTGGGTTGCCGGCACCCATAGCCGTCGGGTTGGCTTCCTTCCATTTAGGAGGTCCGTACATATACACTTTATCAACGTAGGCAAGATCGCTCAGTCGCTGCTCCCAACGCAGGTCATCCACCATCTTTTCCAGTATATCCAGTCGGTGGCGCAGTGTTTCATTCTGTTTTTTCAGTCCTTTTTCAAGGGCGCTTTCCTGTGCCATAGTTGCTGTCAATAGCACCATTAGCAGGGTAAGGCCTGAAATTAATCTTCTCATTGTGTTTGGATTTAAGTGTAAGTTAAGTGGTTCATCTTCTGATGTGTTTACCGGAAAATGAACTGTAAGATACACAATCTGTCAGATAGATCAATAAATCACAAGTTACTTATCGGATGACGGAATGAAAAAGTCATCTGACAAGTAACATGATTAAGCCTGTCCTTGATTGAGCACATCAGGACTTTTTGTTTACCTTCTTAGTTTATCCTATTTCAACCAGCGTGATGCCGCTGCCTCCATATTGCACATGTTCATCTCTGAACGAGCGAACAAAGGGAAGTACGTTGAGTTGCTCACGAATCATCTGACGCAGTATGCCGTTGCCTTTGCCATGCAGTATTTTCACCTCCGATACCTCGCAAATAACGGCCTCGTCGAGGTGATTAAGTACTAGCTGTATGGCTTCTTCAGCTCTTTTACCTCGTACATCAATGTCGGGTTTGAAGGTGAGTTTGCGCTCGCGTACTTTATCGCCTACATTGGAAATGGAAGCGTTGGGGTTGGTTATATTGGCGCGCTTAACTGCTTTGTTGCCCACACGCTCCAGCCTGTTTATTTTTACAGTGGTGCTGATACTGCCAAAGGCCACAGTGGCTTCTTTACCTTGTATCTTAAGGATCTCACCCGGCGTGCTTTGCCCTTTCAGTTTTACATTATCACCTACCTGTAAGGGCAGTTCCTCCCTCTTAGGGCGCAATGTTGCCGCTACTTTGTTGTCGTCTTTCTTATTTTTCTTGCGCTCGGCCTTTCTTTTTTCGCGCTCCTCAATCTGTTTTATCTTACGATCAATTTGTGCGTCTTTTTCCTTATTTTCGGTGGCCAATTCTTTAAACTGCTCAAGCTTTTGCCGGGCATGCTTTGTTTTTTCTTTGTTCGCCTGGCTTTCCTTAATAGTTCTTATGGTGTTTTCAATCTCCTTATTGGCATTGGACAGCAGGTGTTGTGCTTCAGCTTTGGCTTGCTCAATAATTTCTTTACGTTCTTTTTTAATATTTTGCAAATCTAGCTGATAGCGCTCTAATACATCGGCCAGCTTCTTTTCATTAATGCGTATGGTATTACGCTTCTGCTCCCAATAACGTTTGTCACGCACTATCTCGCGCAGGTTCTTATCGTAATCAACATGCTCCTGACCAATTTTCTCCTTGGCGCTGGCAAGTATATCTTCGGGTAGGCCAATCTTACGGGCTATTTCAAAGGCAAAGGAGGAGCCGGGTTGGGCGATTTGCAGTTTATACAGGGGCATTATGCGTCCGGTGTCAAACAGCATGGCGCCGTTTTCAATGCCTTCGGTCTGCGATGCCAGGTGTTTCAGGTTAGTGTAATGCGTTGTGATTACACCAAATACTTTTTGTTTATTGAGCTGCTCCAGCACACTTTCGGCAATGGCGCCTCCCAGCATGGGCTCTGTTCCGGTACCAAACTCATCAATCAATACAAGTGTCTCTTCCTGACTGTGTCGCAGAAAATACTTCATATTAAACAGATGGGAGCTATAGGTACTCAGGTCATTTTCGATGGATTGCTCATCGCCCATATCCATGAATATATGTTTGAAAACACCCATACTTGAGCCTTCGTTCATGGGCACCAGTAGTCCGCACTGAAACATATATTGCACAAGTCCTACCGTTTGCAGACATACCGATTTACCCCCGGCATTGGGTCCTGAAATAAGCAGCAGCCGTTGCGCTGGATTAGTTAGTGTGATATCGAGAGGTACAACTTCTTTATTAGCTGCTTTGTGTTGCAGATAGAGGAGGGGGTGCATGGCCTCTTTCCAAATAAAGTTCTGTTGTTGCTTATAATCTGGTAACAGGGCATTGATGCTGATGGCAAAACGGGCCTTGGCGCGAATAAAATCAATGGTACCCATAAAGCGGTAGGAGGCCAAAAGTTCGTCGATATAAGGTCGGATCATATCGGCCATTTCAATGAGTATTCGTGTTATTTCACGGCGTTCGGCATATTCCAGCTCTCGAATCTCATTATTGATTTCAACCACTTCGGCGGGTTCTATAAATGATGTTTTTCCCGTGGCCGATTCATCCTGTACAATACCGCCAACCTTGCGCTTGTTAGCCGATGGAACGGGTATTACGGCACGTCCGTCGCGTATGGAAACCGTAACGTCAGCATCCACCAGGCCCTCGTGTTTAGCGCGTTTGAGGATGGCGCTGAGGCGGCGTGATATACTATTTTGTTTATTGAATATTTCCTTGCGGATGCGTGCCAGCTCAGGTGATGCCTGGTCTTTTATTTTGCCAAACTTGTTAAGTATGCCGTCGATATTATCGAGGATAAAGGGAAAGACAGCAACCTCGGCTACCAGCTCCTTCAGTCTGGGATAGTCTTCATCTTCTCTCTTGTTGAAAAAGCGACAGATGTCATTAATAGTTGATAAAGAGCGCTTGAGATCAAAAAGCTCACTCTCCTCCATGAAACGGCCTTCTGTTCGGATGCGTGACAGGGGTTCGCGCACATCAATAAAATATCCACTTGGGAAGTTATCCTCCTCAAGGCATACCTTTTTAAATTCGTTGGTGCGCAGTAAATTGATATTAACCTTATCGAAATCACTGCTAAAGGTCATTTCGTCAACGGCTTCTTTGCCCAAGGCGCTCATGCAGCTCTCTTTTACCAGCTCGCGAATACGGGTAAACTTTATCTTATCTTCGAAACTATCCGGGTAAATCACGTAATATTATTTTGTGCAAAAATAATAATTCGTCCTAGCTTTTTGAAGTAACAGGGGTAGTATAAAAGGTTAATCGAAAAAAAAGTGTTAAAAATCTTTTTTTTTGAGGCATAGGTCTTGACACCACCAATATAGGGTCGTAATTTAGCTTTCGAATCTAAATATAGCACGGCTCTCCTGGTCCCCAAATATAGAAACATTCGGATGTGTGTGAGGTTTAGGTTAGAATTTTTTCTTAGAATGTTTCTTTGCCTGTCTCCCCAGACAGGCTTTTTTATTGGCCTGACTTTTTTCATGAAAAAAAAGATAAAACAGTGATTTTCGTCTTGTTTTCGCAAGGGGGGGCTTTCTACATTTGAAGCACAAAATTGAACAACAATGAGTGCGTTAAAAAAACTGAGAGAGAGGGGCTACCTGGAACGTCGACGCTATGAAGCGTTATTCTTCTTATTGTTTTTTGGTGGCTTCTTTGGCTATCTTGGACATGTAATGGGGCTCACTAATTTATTAAACACCCTGATGCGCACGGCGCACGATTTATTGATGAATACGGTATTCTTCATAATGGGTATCACTGTGCTTACCGGAGCCTTGGGGCGCTTGATGATTGAATTTGGTGTGGTGCGTTTACTTGAAGTACTGCTGGCACCCTTGATGCGCCCTCTATTTAACTTACCGGGTGTTAGTGCGTTGGCCGGTTTAATGACTTTTTTTTCTGATAACCCGGCCATTATCAGTCTCTCTAATGATAAAAACTTCAGTCGTTATTTTAAGACCCACGAACTGATTTCCCTAACTAACTTCGGTACCGCTTTTGGCATGGGGCTAATTGTGCTGGCGTTTATGACGGGTCTGGGCTTTTTTTCGGGCGCTATGATTGGCTTGTGCGGTGCCGTAATAGGTGCTGTTGTATCAACACGCCTGATGCAATATTTTATAAAAGATGAGATACCAGTTGATAAAACATATACAGGCGATGGGAATGCCGAGAAAATATCATTTGAGAGTCAGGGGAGTACCTTTCAGCGTTTTTTAAATGCCATGCTTGATGGCGGCAAATCAGGAGTTCAGCTGGGACTGGCTATTATACCCGGTGTCTTGGTTATCAGTACCATGGTAATGGTTATTACCTTTAAGCCATTGGATGCATCGCTGGGTTATCAGGGGCTGGCTTACGAAGGAGTGCCGTTATTGCCAAAGCTGGCCGGTACGCTTGATTGGCTTTTTGAGATGCTTTTTGGTTTTGAAAATCCTGAACTCATAGCTTTCCCGGTAACCTCCTTAGGAGCCGTTGGTGCAGCTTTGTCTATGGTAAAGGCTTTTATTGCGCAAGGAATTGTCGGGGGGAACGAAATTGCTGTTTTTACGGCCATGGGCATGTGTTGGAGTGGTTATTTAAGCACGCATACCGCCATGCTTGATACCTTAAAATTTAGGGAACTTACCTCTAAGGCTCTGTTGGCACATACCATCGGCGGATTGTTGGCTGGTATATCTGCGCATTATATTTATGTACTGCTCAGTTCACTGTCCTGGGTTTAAGAGCTCAGTTATTAGCCAAACGATTCAAGAAACGGTCAATGCCCAATAGTGCGAGCAGGCCAAGTGCTGTGAAATATAGGATAGGAGGTAGTTTTCCAAAACTGTCTCCTATACTTGCAAAACCTTGCGATAGGCTTGAAAGATTAGCCAACGTGGTGCTACCGGTAATTTGTTGCCAATAGGAGCTCAATACGGTGGCATCTACCAGGAAAGTGACGGTTAGTAGTACTGCACATATACCGAGCAGCCACCAACGATTGGTCTTACTGATCAGCGGGGAATAACCAATGGCTTGTTCCGTCCAGTCGTTTAGGATACGACTCATCGCCCTACTCTTTATGCCAGGTGGCACTTCCTCTTCGGTAAAGTTTTTAAATAGTGCCTTAAGGGTACTGTCATCAAATTTAACTTGGTGCTTATGTTCTTTATTCATAGTAGCTAGTTTTAGAACAATGAACTCGGTTCTATCTCAAGGAGTCTTTTTAGTGTGTCATGCATCTGCTTTCGCGCCCGGTGCAGTTTTACCTTGATGTTGGATTTGCCTAAGCCGGTTGCATCGGCAATCTCTTCAATGCTTTGCTCTTTGTAATAATATAAAATAACAATAAAAGCATCGTCTTCTTTCAGTTGCTTTAGTGCTTTTTTCAAAATTATTTTACGTTCCTGCTGCTCCAGCCTTTTCAAATCATCGCTCACCACAAGGTCTTTGTTGGTTTTTGCCTCTTCCACATCAAGGCTGATACTCTTTACTTTGTGGCTGCGTAATTTTGAAATGGCTGTATTATACACAATGCGATACAGCCACGTGGAAAACTCAGCATTACCTTTGAAGCTGCTAAGTGCCTTGTAGGCTTTAAAAAAGGCATCCTGCGTTACTTCTTCTGCTTCCTCACGATTTTTAACAATGCTATTGGCCAGTGTAAAGGCCATTGGCTGATGACGATCGATTAGCTGCGCAAAGGCACTGACGTCACCAGCACGAATTTCTTTAATGTTTTTTATATCGTTTGCGTTGTTCATTCAACAAGTAAGACGTTGCCTTTTGATAATCGGTTACAAGGGATTATCATTGTTTTTTGGGGTTGAAGGATGCGTCGATTCCGTATCGTTAAGTAATTAACATTAAACTGTTCGCTACTGCTAATAATAAACAAGTTAGAGCACTGGGTGTTCAATGGCAATATCCACCGACAGAGGTGAAAGATACGCTCAGCGAGGAAAAGTGATTTTTTTGTAACCGTTGTTCCTAAATGGAAGTCCAACGAGTAGACATCCGGGTTAGGATGCTACAGAAAACAGAGTAAAAACTTAAATAATTACGGTTATGGGAGTAGAAATAGTAGTACCCACGGTATTTTTTGGAAGTATAGCGGCTATCATTATATCATTGGCCTATCTTCGTCAGCGACGTTTAGAACGCACAGCTTTGATTGCAGCCGGTAAGGATGCCACAATCTTTGACACGGGCAATCCACGTCATTTTTTAAGCCTTAAATATGGTATGCTGCTGGTAGGCATTGCCATTGGTATTTTGGTTGGTAACCTTATAAGTAATACTACCAACATGCCCGATGTGGCCGCCTTTTTATCGATGATATTATTGTTTGGTGGAGGTAGTTTAATTCTTTTCTACCTTCTTCAGAAGCGTCAGCCCGAATAGGCGGGGAGCTGAGGCTTGGCATCTATAGTGCTAGATAAAACCGCGTATTTCACAAATGATGATGAGTAGTTCAAGTATCTCATCATCGCTTAAAGCCTGGCAGTTAAGAATGGCATCGAAAAAATCGATGTCTTTCTTGCCTCTCTCAAAGTAGTCTCTGAACAGGGCACGTCGTTTATCCTGAGCCAGGCATGCCTTTTTTGCCTCGCTAATACTCATTTTTTCTTCACGCGCTACCACTTCGGCTCGCCAATTAAGTGGAGCCTCCAATTTGAGGTGAAACGATCGTTTAATATTTTTTGTAATGGCCTCGCCTGCTCGCCCAACAATGATTACATAGCCTTGTTCGGCTTCATTGTGTATATAGCGGGCTATTGTATTTTTAATGGTGGCGTCACCCGGATAGAAGTCTTCGCTGAAGAAAAGTGCCAGATCCTTAAAAAAACTGCTTTGACGATATTCGCTCAAGTCCTTTACCAGACTGGTCGATAGTTTTAATTCTTTGGCCGACTCCTCAAGAATTTCCTTGCTAATCCAACGCCACTGTTTGTTTTCACCACTCGCTTCACTTTTCATACTAAGCACCTGAGTAAGCTTCTCGGCGATGCGTTTGCCATGGCAACCGTATTCGCGCGAAATGGTAATGACGGGACCCGGATTGAGGCTGATGCGCTGGGGCCTCTCTTGTTTTCCTTCACGAGAACCCATATACTTTAAAAAGAGATTGTCCATAGTTTCGATTTGCTTAGTTAACACTTTGAAAGATACAATGTTTTGATCGAAATGGAAATAATGTATGTAACAGTGGGATAAAGAAAAAGGGCAGATTATTAAAATCTGCCCTTACCCTTAATCAGTTCGTTAACTAAATCCAAAATCTATGAAAAAAAATCTACACTGCAAATGTCTGAAAATTATTAGTGAAGAAATATAAAGCATCGTTAAACCATGTTAAATAAAAAAAGGACAGATTGAGAAATCTGTCCTTACCCTTAAATCAGCTAACTAAATCCAATTTTTATGAAAAATCCTTGATGCAAATATGAAACTTTTTCTCCAATAATTACAAATCATTACAGTTAAGAATTGTTAAATTATAGATTGATACTTATCGCTAGTTGTAGGTAACGATTATTGGCAGAAGTGTTTTTGTTGTCGGATAAAATTTAGAGTGCATGAAGGGGGGCCAGGTACTTGATCCTCTTATTCTGGATAAACCATTGTATGCTGTTTATGATAGTGCTTGAGGGAAAGCCCTTTCTGTGATTAGCAAAGCACCGAAATGCTCCGTCTTAAAAAATATTGTATTATTTTTGTACCCACCTGACTTATTTATCCATTCAATTTTGTCAACGCCGCCTTGCGGTAATAAACTATTTACTTCATGCTCAAGTATATTCGACTTGTAACATTTTCGCTATTCATCATGTCGGTTTTTACCGTTAGTGGGCTGAATAATGAATACTACACGACTAACCTTACAACTGTTGATGGGCTTGCCGATAACAACATACACTGTATACTTCAGGATTCTTATGGTTTTATGTGGTTTGGTTCTGAAGAAGGATTACACCGTTATGATGGTTATTCCTTTGAAGTATTTCGTCATGATGCCAATGATGAGAATAGCATCTCTGCTAATATAGTAAGGGCTTTATATGAGGATGGGTATGGGCGTTTATGGATTGGTACAGATGGAGGTGGTATCAGCATATTTGATTTAACAACGGAGCAGTTTATTGCACTTGGGCAAAATGCCCAGGCAATGCTTACCTCAAATGATGTTTTTTGTTTTGCCCCATCTCGGGATGATCACCTGTGGGTAGGAACGGAAGATGGTCTTAATCGCATTAAAATTAGTGATGATAATGCCAAGCCAATATCGGAAGTTACACACTATCGCCATCGCCAGGATGATCCTAAGAGCTTAATTTATCCGCATGTTTATTCCGTGTTGGAAGATTCAAAGGGTACCCTTTGGGCTGGAACTACAGAGGGGGGATTAAGTCGGCTGGATGCTGGTGCCAATGGATTTATTAACTATTATGCTGATGATAAGGAGGGCTCAATAAGCAGTAGAGGCATTATGGCAATATACGAGGATAAGGCAGGGGAGCTTTGGTTGGGTACCTGGGCGCACGGACTTAACCTATATGATAGAAAAACGGATTCCTTCACTACTTTTTTGCATGACCCACAAGATTCAACATCGCTGAGTCATGACAATGTTTACGCTTTATGCGAAGATGAAGAAGGTTTTTTATGGGTGGGTACATACGATGGTGGCCTTAATCGCTTAGTGAGGGGAGAAACAGTTGAAGCTTATCATTTTAAACGCTTCAAGGAGGAGGAAGAGGCCCTGAAAAGCCTTTTTAAAAACAAAGTAAAGGTGATTTATCCTGACAATCAGGGTAATCTGTGGGCCGGAACCCTTGGCGGTGGAGTGATACAGATTCTAAAAAAGCGAGAGAATTTTGTACATTATAAAAATGAGGTGGAATACCAAGCTGCTGCTAAAGCCAAGCGGGTGAATCAAATTGTACTGAGTGATACCGAAGCCATGCTGTGGGCTACTTCTACTGGGCTTTATGAGGCAAAAAAGCAGATAGGAGGCTTTCAATACAAAGCCATACTCAGTGATTCAACACGGACACCAAATTTGTATAAAAAGAATATTACTGCCATTTATAAAAATGCAAATGGTCATTTGTGGGTGGGTACAGAAACGGATGGTTTGATGCACATTGTATTGGATGGTGATAAGTTAGTGTCATTTAAGCAGTATACCGAAACGAAGCCGACGCCCCATAAAATTAATGGCAATACTATTCAATCTATTTTTGAATGGAATGCTTATCTGTGGGTTATTACTAACAATGGGGTTAATATATATGATAATAAACAGCAGCGTTTTGTCTATGAAAAAGCAGATGGATCACGCCTTTTCCCTTGTTCTGAAGTGTTTATTTCGCACTACATAGATGAAAAAAATCGCTTGTGGCTGGGTACCGAGTTTGAAGGTGTCTTTTGTTTTTCCATTGATGGCCCATTGGCAGGGGGAAGTCTGGTTCATCGTTTCAATACTGATACCAAGCCCATTGCTTTGGCCGATCGTCAGGTGCTGGTTATTGCCGATGCCGGGGGCGGCGATGTATGGATTGGTACTGCCAAAGGTTTACATCGTTTAAATCCGGATACGGGTACCAATATTGTTTATAAGGAAAAGGACGGACTGCCCTCATCGGCAGTGAGTCAGATACATCAGGATGGTAGTAGTGTGATGTGGATGGGTACCTTGCAGGGATTGGCTCGTTTCGATACGGTTTTGGGCGTTATTACACCCTATTTTATGCCGGGCGGTTTTCAGCGCAATTATTTTACGCCGGGTAAAACAGTTACCCTGAGCGATGGTATGGTGGCTATGCCTACGAGGGATGGTATTTGGACCTTTTATCCGGATAATATCCAGCGTAATCCCCATCAGGCAACGCCGGTGATACGCCATATAAGCTTATCAGGCAAGCTTGTAAAACCCAACGATAAAGTCAATAACCGCATTATTCTCAGCAAGGCTTTGCCGCTTACCGACGAGATTAAGCTGCGTTACGATGAGAATGTGATACGCCTTGAGTTTGCGGCCTTGTCGTACTATGAGCAGCGTAAAAATAGTTTTATGTATCGTTTGGATGGTTTGGATGAAGAGTGGAACCTAAGCAATGCCGGTAGACGCTCAGTTACCTATTCAAACTTGTCGCCCGGTAACTATACTTTCCGATTGCGAGCAGCCAATAACGACGGGGAGTGGGATACGGAAGAGGCCGTTCTTAATATTGTTATTCGTCCTCCATGGTATAGAACCTGGTATGCTTATTTGGGATATTTTTTACTTGTGGTGCTTGGCTTGTTTTCAACACAGCGTTTGATTGTTGTCAGGGTAAAAGAGCGTGAGCGCCTCAAACGGGAAAAGATGGCGCGTGAAAAAGAAGCATCATTGCATCAGATGAAAATTCGTTTTTTCACCAATATATCTCACGAGTTCAGGACACCCTTGACACTGATAGCCGGCCCTCTTCAGGAGATGTTGGATCATGATTCCACGCTATCGAAAGCCACTCGAAGCCAACTGTCACTGATGAAGAACAATACGGATCGTCTGTTGCGCCTGATCAATCAATTAATGGATTTTCGTAAAGTGACTCAGGGAAATATGCATTTAAGCATAAAGCAGCGTAATATTAATGGTTTTGTGCGGCGCATTGCTGAGTCTTTCCAGGGAATTGCCGATCAAAAGCAGATTCATTTTGAGTGCAAAATCGATTCACGACCACTGATGGTATGGTTTGATTCTGAAAAGCTAGAGACAATTATCTTTAATTTGCTTAGTAATGCATTTAAATATACGCCAACCAATGGGAAGGTTTCCATGGTGCTGGAGCTGCAGAAAGATAAAGTGTTGCAGCTGCGTGTGAGTGATACGGGTGCTGGTGTGCCGGATAGTGATAAGCAAAAAGTATTTGAGCGTTTCTATCAACTTGAGCATAATCAAAGCCTGGGGGGTGCTGGCACTGGAGTGGGGCTGTCGCTGGTGAAGGAGTTGGTGGAGATGCACAAAGGTTCCATTCGCATCGAGGATAATCAACCTTGTGGTTCGGTCTTAGTGGTGGTTCTTTGTGTTGAGCGAAGTCGTTTTAATGACGATGAGATAATCGATGAAGAGCAGCAGGTGGAACCCTCTGAAGTGTCCTCTGAAGATGTAGAAACGGAAGTTTCCAAACCCATTGTAACCGAGAGTGGTGATAAGCCTAAGGTGCTGGTGGTGGAAGATCAGCACGATTTGCGCGCTCATCTGTGCAAAATTCTGCAACAGCATTACCGTGTTGATGAGGCCGGAAATGGGGTTGAGGGTCTGGAGAAAGCTTCGTCATCGTTACCCGATATAATTATCACCGATGTGATGATGCCTGAGATGGATGGGTTTACCTTCTGTGACAAGCTGCGAAAAAACGTAATTACGAGTCATATTCCCATCATTATGTTGACGGCCCTCGATAACATGGATTCAAAGCGCGAAGGCCTTGAGACGGGCGCCGATGCCTATGTGGTGAAGCCTTTTGATAAGCAATTGTTGGTAACGCAGATACAGAACCTGCTGGCGAATCGTCAGCTTCTAAAGTCCCGATTTAAGGAGCAGTGGGACTTTGTGGAGGAGATCGCCACCACATCCACCGATCAGCAGTTTGTAAACCGAGCCATTCAAACGGTGGAGGAAAACATGTCGGATGCCGGTTTTAACGTATCGGAGCTGGTGAAGAAAATGAATGTAAGCCGAACGCTTCTTCATATGAAGCTACGTGAGTTAACCGGACAGAGTACCAGTGAGTTTATTCGGACTATCCGCCTCAAGCAGGCTGCTAAATTATTGAAGCAGGGAGAGTTGAATGTGTCGGAGGTGACTTACCAGGTAGGTTTTAACGACCCTAAATATTTCTCAAAGAGTTTCAAGGGCTTGTTTGGCGTAACACCTACTGTATTTCAAAAGGGCGATGCATCAGGTGGTAAGCTAACGAAATAAAGAAAAGGCTTGTTCCATTAATTTCGATTGTATGGAACAAGCCTTTTCTTTGTATTGTTAGTGTAACAGTTTATTTTTTCGAACTTACTTCTTTTTCGTAGTGGCGACAGAATTCTTTTAGGCCACAACGGCTGCACTTGGGTTTGCGGGCGATACACACATAGCGCCCATGCAGTATCAGCCAGTGGTGGGCAATGGCCAGCAGCTCCTCCGGAAAGTGCTTTACCAGCTGTTTCTCGGTGTCGAGTGGTGTTTTTGAGTTGGTGGTTAAGCCAATGCGTGCCGCCACCCTGAATACATGAGTGTCAACCGCTATGGCAGGTTTTTCATATACCACCGAGGCAATCACATTGGCTGTTTTTCGTCCCACGCCGGGCAGTTTTTGCAATTCTTTGATGTCATCGGGTACGATGCCCTTAAATTCCTCCATCAGCATTTTTGCCATGCCCACCAGATGCTTGCTTTTGTTATTGGGATAGCTGCATGAGCGGATCAGCTCGAAGATTTCATCGGGTGTGGCCAGCGCCATGTCTTCGGGTCTGGGATAGCGCTCAAAAATGGCAGGTGTCAGCTGGTTGACCCGTTTGTCGGTGCATTGAGCCGATAGTATTACAGCCACCAATAGCTCGTAGGGATTGCCGTAATGAAGCTCGGTTTCTGCCACCGGCATCTGTGCCTGAAAATAGTCAATAACCTTTTGGTAGCGTTCTTTCTTCAGCATGGTAGGTATTATAAGTTCATTAGTTTGAGTCCAAAGTAAATTGTGCGCGGGCGTGCCGGCCCGTAAATATAGTTACTATCGCGGTTTTTGCCCCTATCAAAGTCATCCTGATAGGCATTAAACAGGTTTTGAACGCCGCCAAACAATTCGACGCCCACACCAACATAGCGCCAGTCGAGCGCATAGCTGACCTTGAGGTTGGTTTCCATAAAAGAAGTTGATTTCAGCAGCTCGTCATTGATGGGGTTGCCGCTGCCATCGTCGCTTCCGGCACCAAAGTGAGGAATCAGCATGGAGCCTGTATAAACGCCCGACAGTGCTGCCTTGATGCCCCACACCGGATTATAGGTTAAGGTGTAGTAGCCGTACTGCTCAGGGGTGCGTAGGTAGTCTTTTGTACCTTCAATACGCTCTGACCATTTAACAGCTTCATCGTAGCGGCTCGATTGGAGGGTGTAGCCCGCCTCCAGCTGCCATAGTCTATTATAGTTAGCGCGTGCTTCCAGGGTAATGCCTTTAACGGTAGAATTACTACCATTGCGTTTCTCAAGCAGTACATTGCCTTGGGCATCCTCACCGTTTTCTTCCAGAATAAAGGCATCAAACAGAGTGGTGTAAAAGCCTTCCAGTGTAAGTCCCCAGATATATTTCTCATGGGGTTTATCGTAATTAATGGAGGCAGTCCAGCTTTGCGAACGCTCTTCTTTCAGATCATCAGTCAATTCAATGCGTTGAATACCTCCGCCGGCAAAGGCAATGTGCATATCGGCATCGAAAGCCTGTGGCGCCCTGAAGCCTGTGGACCAGCCTGCCCTCAGCTGCATTCCGTTTTGTTTGTACAGCAAAGAAACCCGTGGGCTGAGTATCATCTTATCCACCATATTGTGCTTGTCGCTTCTAACACCCGTCAGTAGGTTCCATCTTTTGGCTATCTCCCAATCACTTTGCAGGTAAGCGCCAAAGTTACGTGTGGTCTGATCCAACAGATAGTCATAGGCCTTTATCTCATCCGCAACCCTATCGTAGTTGTATTCGACTCCCAGTGTCAAGTTATTTTTACCATTA
This sequence comes from Carboxylicivirga longa, assembly GCF_050589825.1. NCBI lineage: Bacteria > Pseudomonadati > Bacteroidota > Bacteroidia > Marinilabiliales > Marinilabiliaceae > Carboxylicivirga > Carboxylicivirga longa. The sequence continues at coordinate 52,816 of NZ_JBNGOZ010000012.1, forward strand.
AAGAAGTTAGATACCATGTGGTTGAACTGTGCCCCACCCATATAGGTTTCATTTTCCGTGAGTCCGTAAGGAGGATTCTCCAGGTGTTGTTGATATTCAGGTGTTCCCTTATCGGGAAGGATGCCGGTATAGTGATCACGATCAGTCCTTTGTCCGGCCACATACACATCCAGTGAGCTGAGGTTATCGTTGAACGAAAAGCTGTAGTCCAGGCCTCCCATCAGAACATTGTGTGTGCGTTCCTCGGTTTGTTGTGCCTGGTAGGCCGGTTTTTCTTCGCTGTCGCCCCCACGCCGGTATTCATACATGCTTGATAGGCTGGCTTCCAGCTTGTGCTTAGGTGCCGGTAGAAGGAAAGCTGTAAAGCCAAAGGAGTTATTTTTTAGCTTGGGCAATTCACTAAAACCGTCATCATTATGATCGTATGAATCGCGATTGCGATTGGCAGCAAAAAGTGTCAAACCGGCATTTTTACGGTCGGATAAAATACCTGCATTGGCCAGTATCTGGCTGTCACTGGCATCGCCATTAATTACCGACTGTGTTGTAGATGCGGAGAAACTGCTCGATTCCGGAACTTTGGTAATAACGTTTACTGTGCCGCCCACGGCGCCGGCACCATAAAGGGCTGATCCGCCGCCCCGCACCACTTCAATGCGTTCAATCATATTGGTGGGTATCTGCTCAAGACCGTAGAGTCCTGTGAGTGGGCTAAAAACAGGTCGGCTGTTAATGAGAATTTGTGAATAGGCACCTCCCAGGCCGTTCATGCGGAGCTGGGTGTAATTGCAGGTCTGACAGTCGGTTTCCATGCGCAGTCCCGGCTGAAAGGCAAGTCCCTCCGATAGTGTTCCGGCCTGAAGCATCTCCAATTTCTTGCCTTCCATTACATTTACCACCACGGCCGATTCTGTTTTGCGCTTAAAGGTTTTGGTGCCTGTAATCACAATGTCATCCAGTGACATCACCTGTTCTTCCATCACAAAATTAATTTCCTGCGACTGCCCTTTGGTTATGGTTACCGTTTTTTCAACCGGCTTGTATCCCATTAGACTGGCCACCAGTGTATGGGTTCCTTCGGGTAGGTTGGTTAGCATGTAGTGCCCCGACAAATCTGTCATGGTGCCATATTGTGTACCCTTAAGGTAGACGCTGACAAAGGGCAGGTGTTCGTTTTCGGCCTGCACATCGCCAAAAATATTGGCATCGGTTTTTTGAGCTTGTGCGTATCCTGCGAAGAGTATAAATAGATTTATTAGGTATAAAAACTTCTTCATATTGTTAATCACATTTTTTTACAAAACAGCTATTTCACTTCAACCACCTGTTGGCAAAAAGGTTTAGGAAAAAGTATGATGTTCGTGATTAATCTATAGGTTGGGCAATGAATAGTGGATTTAAGGTTCATTGCATCAGCTGTTTTGTATAGTAGAGCGTTCCGTAAGTTTTAGAGAATGGTTATCTGTGATAAAATACTGATAACGAAACGTTCCGTAGAAGCTATGATGAATAGGAAGCTTTCAAAACTTAGTACAAGCCTTCAGGAAAAAGATGTTTTTTAAAGAAATAACAGCAGGCTAATGGCCATTACGGCCATGCCGGCAAACAAACCGTAGATGGAAAGGTGATGTTCACCGTATTCTCGCGCTGAAGGCAGTAGTTCATCAAGACTGATAAACACCATGATGCCAGCCACTCCGGCAAAGATGATACCGAAGGTTAATGGTGTCATAAATGGCATCAGTATCAGATAGCCAATAAGTGCACCAATGGGCTCGGATAAACCTGAGAGGAAACTCAGGCGGAAGGCTTTTTTGCGGTTACCCGTGGCAAAATACACGGGTACCGATACGGCAATGCCTTCGGGGATGTTGTGTATGGCAATGGCAATGGCAATGGCGATACCCAGGTTGGGGTCTTGCAAGGCTGCGGTAAAGGTGGCAAGTCCTTCGGGGAAGTTATGGATACCGATGGCCAGTGCCGTAAACGTACCCATGCGCATCAGCTTTTTGTCCTTTACTTGTCCGCTGCGGCGGTTCATCTCTTCAATGGAATGCAACTCGTGGGGGTTTTCGGCGGAGGGAATGAATTTATCGATGAGGGCAATGAAGATAACGCCGCCAAAAAAGGCCAGTACGGTGTACCAGGTACCGGGTGCCTCGCCATAATTGGCGATCAGTGTGTTCTTAGCTTTCATAAAAATCTCAACAAACGATACATAGATCATAACGCCCGCAGAAAATCCTAGTGAGAGAGCCAAAAAACGTGTGTTGGTGCGCTTGGCAAAAAAGGCCATGGCACTGCCAATTCCCGTGCTCAGACCCGCAAAAAGGGTTAATGCGAAAGCAAATAGTATGTTGTTAAATTCCATTGTGTATATTTTATGATGTGCCGACTAGCCGCCTAATTATGTGCTTGTTTATTGTCCGCGAAGTTAATAGTTATTTGTGAAATGGAAGTAATGAGTGTTTCAAACGAAAAAAGACTTGCAGAATAAATCTACAAGTCTTTTTCTTCAATTGTCGGGATGACAGGATTTGAACCTGCGACCCCTGGTCCCCCAGTACTAAGGATTAGACTAATTAAAACACAGTAAGTCAAAGAATTAGGAAAGGTATTATTTTTCAAAAAACTAAAATAAAACTAAATTACAGGCCTCTTGAGGCTCTTTTGTTATTGTTTATACTTGGACATTATATCATCATAGCCAGGGAATGAGTTAGGATTTAAAAGAACCTTATTCGCATTTTTGGCCATGTTGATGATGTCGAAGCTTGGAGCTGGTTTTGTTTGAACAATGTATTTTTCTAACACTAAAGCTCCCATTGCGTTTTTTGCCCTAAATGAATACTCATAGGTATATGAAGCTGCCTGGTTAATTGTGTCGCCAAGACTTAGCTTTTTTGCTTCAATGTCTTTTAATATTCCTTCCAACTTCTTAATGTTGCCCTTGTAGTCTTGTATTTGCTTTTCGTCAGTTAGCTCTGCCAGCAAGCCGCCTCTATTTCTTGCATCTTCAGCGCTTTTTAGCATGTCTTTATCTGATTGCAAAAGCCACTTGATATTTTGTTTTTTGTATTCGATATTATCTCTGTACAATACTGAATCAATAAGCTTTAGGCTTGCAAATTCATAGCTACTCGGGTCGTTTAGTTGTGGTATTGTGTAGAGTTTTGCGTTGCGTTTTACAATGTCGTATTGAGTTGGTTGTTTTGAGCAACCTAATAGCGCTATTAATACGAAAATTATTGTTAAGTACTTCATGGAATTACATTGGGTTTTTCATCGATTTTATGTAAGGATTAATTAATATTATACGAATTACAAAAACTTAACTTCTGTTTGAACTTTTACAATATTAAGCAGTTGCCTAACTTCTCTTAAATCAACTTCAAAATCGCTGTATTCGGGTGAATCATTTAATGAGTGACATTTGATAACACCTCGTTCCACATCGTGTTCAACTATCTGCTTACACATGATTGAATTTTGATGAACAATGATCCAGTAAGGAAACTTATTGAAGTGTAATTTATCTTTCCAATATTCTTGCTTTACATCGCGTGCCAATACAGTTGAGCCGTCTGGTATACTCCTTTTAGAATCATCATCCATGCTATCGCCTTTTATTTCAAAAGCGTAGTACTTGCCTTTTCCTATGAAGTCAACCACAAAATCTACATATTCAAATCTTTCTTTTAATTCGTCAGCTTGATAATCGGTAAGATATTGGGCGTAAGCGTAGGCAGGAACTAGCGGAACTGAAACTTTATATTTGCCATTATTCAAGTCTTTGTATGTGTTGCCGGTTGGACCAGTGTGTAAATAATCTTTCCTTGTTTGTTTTAATAAATACTCTTCTTCTATTGTTGAGATTGGGCGAAAGCATTCATCAACAGCTTGAGAGCCAAAATTAGTTTTTAGCATCTCAATAAATTGAGATGGGATCTTATTTGTAATCTTTCTCATCTGTCTAATACCTTCAGCTGAGTAGTTACCCATAGATTTTTCACTCAGTATTTCGTATGTTAAACCTTGTCTTTCTAGGAAAATGTCTATGTCAAATCTATTTTTCGATTCTTCCAATAACTCTTGAGCTTCTTCATTGCTTTTTAGTAGCATCTCGCCTTGTCCAGAAATTAACCAACGAGGATTTATATTTGGATAGATGGTTAATAAATTATCTATCGCATCTGAATTTAATGTCCCTTTTTTTGCTTTCCCCTTAAAGCTTCCATAGGTCATTCCAATTTTTTTCAATAAAAATTCAATACCAATGTTTTGATTTTTAGCAAAGTAGAGAACTCGCTCTTTGATGGTAGTATAATTATTGTCCATAAGCATTTGATGATAGTATAAATTTATACTATACTTGCAGTGTAAATAATAAAAATAAGCACAGGCCAAACGGCACATTTGAGCCCGTGCAAATAATAACAATAATAACGAAGATATGAAAAATCTTGAAACTAGACCTATACCGTCGGTATTAAGAAGTATGGTTATTGGCTCAAAAGAGGAATTTCCAATTAGTCAGTACGACACATTAAACACTCGTAGATACCCTGTTGGCAAGAGCATGGGTGGAGCGAAGTTTAAACTTGAAGATGACGGGAAAGTTGTAACTGTAACCCGAACCGCCTAATGGAAGTTGCCACAATCAAAACAACTATGAGCAGTCGGGAGATTGCCGAGTTGACAGGGAAAAGGCACGATCATGTTTGCCGTGACATTAATAATTTGAACGGTCATTACGCAAATATGGGCCTCCCCAAAGTTGGGGAGGGGTATTACACCCATCCTAACACAGGTAGCCAGCAACATCGTGAATACTTATTGACCAAGATGCAAACCTTCGACTTAATGACCGGTTACAATGCCGAATTGCGAATTAAAGTAAATCGTCGCTGGGAAGAGTTAGAGAAAACAAAGGGCTTGCCCGATTTTTCGAACCCTGCCATTGCTGCCAGAGCCTGGGCTGATGAGGTTGAGAAAAAGATGTTGGCTGAAGCTCAAATAAAAGAGCAGGCGCCAAAGGTATTGTTTGCCGATTCTGTCACAGCTTCAAAGAAAAGCATCCTTATTGGTGAGTTAGCCAAGATACTGCGCCAGAACGGCATCGAGATCGGACAAAACAGGCTGTTTAGCTGGATGCGCGAGAATAACTTCCTGTGCAAGCATGGCGAAAAGTACAACCGCCCTACTCAGCGAGCAATGGAGTTGGGTTTGTTCGAAGTAATTGAGCGGACTATCAGCCGACCTGATAAAGAACCACTGGTGAGTATTACCACCAAAGTAACCGGCAAAGGGCAGGTGTATTTTATCAATAAGTTTTTATCGAAAAAAGCATGTTGATATGGCCCGACCTAAGCAAACACTACAAGTTATCTGCGACATTAACACCAAAAGGTATTTGAGTACGAAAGAAGCCATGGCCTATTTAGATGTAAGTGCCAATGTACTTGAAAACTGGCGAACCGAAGGTGTGATGATCAAGCAGAAGGTAGGAGGGAGCTACAAGGATAAAACTATTCAGTTACCCTACTACAAAGCAGGAAAAGGAAACAGCAGGATCCGTTACAAGCGGACTGAGATAGACTCTTTTATCGAACAGGCCTTTAGAGTGGCCACCTAAACCCATCCGAATGAAAACTGTAAACTATGTTATTGCCAGTGCTTTTACACTACTGGCGTTAGGCTGTGCTATATCCATATTCTTCGGTGCTTATCACCAAGCGATACTATTGCCAATATGTGCACTGGGGGCTTTGATGTTCTTTTTAGAAGCCCGCAAAGATGAGTAATAGAAGAGGAATGCTATCAGCCAAGGATAAGCCCAAGCCTAAGCCTAAACACAAACGGATGTTTTACCAAAAATGCCCCCAATGCTGACATCACTCATTAGCCAGTGGACGAGCCTGGCAGGAGTGTGCCGATTGTAAAGTGATATTTCCAATAACCTAAATATTATTAATATGTCAGAAACAAAGACATTGGTAATTTCCGATTTTCGGATGCTGCCAGAGTATATTAATGCACGGCAGAAGCAGGAGACCCTTGTAAAAGAGAATCCTTTTGTAGAAATCATCGACACCAAAACACTGAAAGAAGCTCAGCAGCGACGAACAGCCCTCAAGTCTGGCAGAACCGAGCTGCAGAAAGGTGAAAAACTTATTGCTTCGAAACTTGCAGAGTTCCGTAAGGATGTAAAGGAGGAAACGGCCAATCTGATTGCCATCACCTTGCCATACGAGGAAAAGCAACAAGCCGAAATTAACCGCTATGATGAGCAGCGTCAGAAGGAACGTGAAGAGCGTGCCAGGCAGGAGCGTCAGCGCATACTCAAGCATCAGAATGTTATCAAGGCTTTTAAGGAGGAGAAGATCAAAGCCATTAATACAGCCACGGTTAAGACCATTGGCGTGATAATGGAAGACATTTCAAACACAACACTCGATGTAGAGGAGTTTGAAGATGATTTCCTAACGGCTAAAAAAGAAGTGCTGGCCATGGCTGAGCAGAAGGAAACGAACCTGGCTGAAGCTGAGCGATTGCGCATTGAGCGTGAAGAATTGGAGAGACAGCGAAAAGAAGCAGAAGCCGAGCGCAAGAGGCAGGAAGCTGAACGCCAAAGAGCAGAAGCCGAAGCCCGAAAAAAACGACAGGTGGAAGAGGCTAAGTTGAAAGCCGATCGTGAAGCGTTGGCTAAGCAAAAAGCAGAGCTGGATCGTAAGGAGTCAGAGCGTAGAAAAGCCGAAGAAGCCAGGCAGAAGGCACAAGCCGAGGAGGCGCGAAAAAGGGCAGAAGCCGAAGCAAAAGAAGAGTTTGAACGCCGTAAACTTATCCTTAGTGATAATGGCTATACCTACGATGAGGAAACCGGCCATTTAACCTTTGGCAACCTGGTTATTAAGAAGTGGGAAGTAGAAGGTGCCAGCAATGAAGCTTTTGAAACAGCGTTATTGCCCGAATTAAAAGCTATGGTTCATAAAGAAGCCGCCCGACTGGAAGCTATTAAGCCGGATAAGGAAAAGATGCTTGAAGTATTGTCGAAGATTCAGCTACCCCAGTTAGCGCTAAACAGCGATAAGAGCAACAAGGTGTACGCCCAAATAACAGCCAATATTTCCGAATTGGTTCAAAATTCAATTGAATACATTAACGAACTATAATCATGACAGAGATAGAAAAAAGAGGATCATTCCTACCTGAAGCTTACCAGGTACCTGATAAAACTCGCCAGTTTATGAAGCTTACGCCTGGCGATAATGTAATACGTGTATTAAGTGCTCCAATGCTTGGTTACGTGGTGTTTACCGAAGATAAAAAGCCACATCGCCGCCATATTGAAGAGGGCGACTTTACAACAGATGCGTTACGAGAAGTAAGAGCCAAGCGTAATGAAGATGGCGACTTTGAAGGATCGAAACACTTCTGGATTATGCTGGTGTGGGATTACGCCAGTAAGGCTCCGAAAATTCTTGAAATCACCCAAATATCGGTATTAAAGCCACTCTACGCCTTAGCCGAAGATGAAGACTGGGGCGATCTGCGCGACTTCGATATCAATATCCACCGCACTGGTACCGGGAAAAATGATACCGAGTTTGCCGTAACACCTAAACCGCATAAGCCATTACAGGCGGATATCGAAGACGTAATCCAACAGCTTGAAGAAAAGCAGCTGCTTGATTTGAATGCCATCTGGCGTGGCGAGTATCCATTTGAAATTTACAACTGGTAAGATATGAGCGATTTTTTAAAACAAGGGGGAGCGAGTCTCCCCGCTGATTACGCCTCCATGCTAGAGGCCATGGAGCAGAAAGAAAAGACCCGACTTAAGCCACGTAATCCATTCCCTAAAAAAGTACAGGCCAGCTTTAGTCATGTTGCCACTCGCGATAATTACGACGATTACTTATTTCGCTGCCACAGCTTTGGCCGGTTGATGGGGGGCTTGCCTAAGCCATTAACAGAAAGCCAGGCGAAAACTTATGCAGCCTATCACGATCGCTTTATGGGCATTGGCCGGCCGCTTACCGAGAATCAAGAGGCTACCTATTATGATTTAGGTGCCAAGATGCGCGCTAAGATTCAGTTGTCCGATGGTGCTAAAACCCTTTGTGAAGAGCTGGTGAGAGAGGATGTGTTTAAAAGGCGCAAGGTTATTGAGACAAAATACATGGACAAGGGTATTGAAATGGAGGATGCGTCTATTAAGCTGTACGGCCAATACATTGGCCAAGAGTTGGAGAAGAATACCGAGCGCAAGCTGAATGATTACTGGGTTGGCGAGGCCGATAATGTACAGGGTAAGGTGCGCGACTTTAAAACCAGTTGGGATCATGATACTTTTCCGAGAGCAGTACCCAAGATAAGCACGTTGTACGAGTGGCAGCTTCAATTGTATATGGATCTGTGGCAGATGGATGAGGCTGAGCTGATTTACACCTTAGTAGATACTCCCATTCGACTGGTAGATGATGAGCTGAGGCGCATGGACTGGAAGTATAACCTGATGACCATGGATGGCTGCATACGTCCGGAACATATACCCTTTGTGGTAGAGAAGGTAAGCAATATGATTTATACCGAAGCTGGACTGGTGGAACTGTGCGAGATGAGCGGTACGCTTGATATTGACTGGTTTGCCGCTGGTTTTATGGAGCTGCCAATAGAACAACGGATAAAGGTTTTCCACACCAAGCGCAATGAAAAGATGCTGCGGCAGGGTCGCGAAATGGTAAAGCTGGCCCGCGATTACATGAACAAAATTAAAAACTAAACATGAAACAAGGAAGAAGACGCACCATGAGCATTTGCCTGAGTGATATTAAGGAAAATGCAGCGCATAAGATTGTTAAGGCCGGTAACGGTAAGCTATACCTCCCTATTGAGACATACGACTACGATGAGCCGGATCGGTTTGATAATGACTTTAGCGTGTCGGTATCGCTAAGCAAGGAAGAGATAGAAGCCAAGCGATCAGGCCAGCAGGTTATGCGTGTGTTTATTGGTAATGGCCGTATATGGGAGGATTTGCAAGCGCAGCCGCCTACACAGGATGATATTGACGATTTACCTTTTTAGCATGCACGTATCGGATGAGATAATAGCGAGGTACGCTAAAAAAACAAATCAATGGCTGGATAAGGAACTATGGCGGCTTATGTCGCTGTGGGTTCGCCAGCAAAACACCGACGATAATGGAGTGGGGCGATGCGTAACCTGCGGGGCTTACCGGCAATGGCGTAGTATGGATGCCGGCCATTACATGAGCAGGCGGCATAAGATTACCAAGTTTCACCCGCAGAATGTGCATCCGCAATGTAAGCGCTGCAATGGACCCGAAGGAGGTGGTGAGCCGGAAAAAATGGCCAGGTATATTGATCGGCTTTATGGCCCCGGCACCGCTCAGCACCTTCAGGCACTATCGAAGCTTAGCCATCATTGGTCGCGCTTCGACTACATAGAACTGATTGAGAAGTATAAATCGATGCTAAGCAAGCTAAACTACGAGCTAAGATGAAAACAAGAAAAGACGAAACAATAATTACCACCAATAAGCCGGAAGAGATGCAGGGCATGTACCTGGCAGAGCGCCTTTGTCGCGGTTGGATGGAGGACTTTGTGGATGAAGACACCAGCGAAGTGGTATCCATCGAGCGCAAGGAAGTGATATTGGGCAAAGGCACATATCTCGAGAATGAGACAATCTCTTCTATCATGTTCCACATTCAAAGCGGCGATGTGGCCGAGGTTACTGTGAGCAACCAACGGCGCGAGGCAACCATTATGATGGATGGCGGCACTCGAATATGGAGCGCTCTGGTTGAGGTGGGAAAAAAGAAGGTGAAACTGTTGTTGTATGCCAATTCTTTTGATGTGGCCACGGCTATTGTGAAAGATTATGTGGAGCAAAACTATTCGGGCTATTGCAAGCTGTCGCAGCTTAAGGAGTTTGGCGATTACACGGTTATTGAAGAGTCCTTGGCGAAAGAAGATGCAGACAACGATACGGAAAAGAAACTGTACAAAATGGCCATGCTGATTAACGATGACGGCCATGTATATTCCAACAACTTTCTGGTATTTGCCACCGACGTAGAGGCGGCATCCACAGCCATTAATTATTGGATAAGCAATGAACTGAACGCCAGTGGGCATGTGGCTGATTTTTCCACCACCTTGGAGCAGGCTGTTATTATCTCATTCACGGCCATTATTGGTCGCGATTTCTCCGAAGCTTATATCCAAACGGCAAAAAACGAAGAGCAATGACACTAACAGATAATGACCCCATGCCCTATGGCAAGCACCAGGGAAAGCCGATGATTGATGTGCCCGCAAGCTACTTGATGTGGCTGTGGGAAAATAATAAGGTTAAAAAAACCAGCGGCGGCACACGCAATGCCGTGTACTGGTACATACACGAGAACCTGGATGTAATTGAAAAAGAACTAAACGAACAGAACAATGAAAACGAAATTTAAGATTGGCGACAAAGTGGCCTACATGAGCAACAACCGAATTTGTGAAAAAGAGATACTTGGCATTGTAAGTATCGAAGGAGCCGTGAAGAATAGCTGGCTTGAGAACAAGAGTAACGAAAGTAGGGTGCAGTATCAGTTTGGCCCTTACGATTACACCGATGAAGAGAATGTACATGCCAGCATTGATGAGCTGAAAAAGCATCTTTTTGCGAACATACAATCCTGATACAACGGTACCAGGGAGCCGCCACCAATAAAACTATTTATATCAAAATATCAAAAAAACAGACCGGCGGCTTTTGAGCGGATTGGATGCAAGAGGGTTCGACTCCCTCTCCGCTCGCTGAACTGAACTAAAAATGGAATTATGAAGTCAACCCAAGAATTTAAGCAGATTATTAAGGCGGAACTGGAAGCCAGGGCGGCCAGCGATGCATTATTTGCCGCCAATTATGCCAAAGCGGGTAAGAGCATTGATGATTGCATTACCTACATAATTAATACAGTGAAGGCAAGCGGCTGTAATGCCTTTGCGCCTGATGAAGTTTACGCCATGGCCGCGCACTATTACGATGAGGATAACATTAAGGTGGGTAAGCCGGTGCAGTGCAGGGTGGTTACCAATAGGCCTGCAAAGCAGTTTGTTGAGTTGTCCGATGAGGAGAAAGCCCAGGCGAAGGAAGAAGCCAAAAAGCAAGCCATTGCCGAGGAGGTGGCGCGGCAAAAAGAAAAGCTAACACGCAAAGCAGCAAAGGCCAATAATCAACCCAATTCGATAACCCAAACAAGCTTATTCGGATGAAGCCAAAAACACTTTTTCAGCAGCAGATCTGCAAGCTAAGTAAGCAACTGCCGCCCATCAGCGAGAAGCAAAAGGATTGGGCTTTTAAAACTTTGTATCAGGATTATGTGGTGATTTCGCGCAATCGTACTTTTTGCCTTAGCTGCGGGCATAAATGGGAAGAAAGGCCATTGCTGGCTGTTAAGTTAGATGGTTGCATCTGCCCGGCATGCAGCAATAAGCTGAAATATACCGATAAAACGCATGTAGATAAGGAATCGGCCTACTTTGCCGTAATTACCACAAAAGGTGGCTATCAGGTTATCAGGATGTTTCTGTTTGATCAGCATTTTAGAAAAAAGAAACCGAGCCACTTCAACATAACCGAGGTGATGCAGCACTGGATTAATCAACGCGGTGAAATGAAAAGCTTAATGAAGCCGGCCAATACCATGAGTGGCATTGTTGACCAGTGGTGCCTTGGCGATTTAGAGCCACGCACCGAAACATGGTCGCACCAGATAAGGCAGGGTATTGGTCCTTGGAAAGTGTGCCCCGGGCGAAAGGTGTTGCCCATAATAAGGCGCAACGGCTTTAACGGACATTTCTACGGCTTTGCGCCCCAGTGGTTGTTTACTGAACTGTTGACCAGTAACCGTGCCGAAACGCTTTTGAAAACGAAGCAAATTAGTGTACTGGCTAACATTAACAGCCGCCAACGAGATATTGGCTACTTCTGGAAGAGCATTAATGTATGCACTCGCCATGGCTACATTATTAAGGATGCCACCACGTGGTTCGATTATCTGAACTTGCTCCATTATTTCGGCAAGGATGTGCGGAATCCCAAATACATCTGTCCGGATGATTTGCAAAAAGAGCATGATGCGTTGTTGGTTAAAAAGAACAGGATACGCGATGAACGCATGCGCTTGGAAAAAGAGCGTGAGTATGCTAATTATCAGGAATCGTATAAGCGCGAGAAAGGTCATTTGTTTGGCGTTCAGTTTCAGGATGGCGAGCTGTGCATTAAGGCAATGACCAGCATTGATGATTTTAAAGCCGAGGCCGATGCGCTTAGTCATTGTGTGTTTTCAAACAAGTACTTTACCCGTGAAGATTCGCTGATAATGTCGGCGCGAATCAAGGACCGTCCGGTTGAAACCATCGAAATAAACCTGAAAGAATTTAAGGTAGTGCAGGCACGGGGCAAGTACAACAAAGCCAGTGAGCACCATGATAGGATACTGGCCGTTGTGCAGCAGAATATGGAACAGATAGCTAAGCTGGTGGCAGTGTAACCCTTTAATAGCATATTGATGATTAATTATCACCCTATAGATTGCGTTGCCTTCATGAAAGAACTTCCTGACCAATATTATGATTTGGCAGTTGTTGATCCGCCTTATTTCAGTGAACCCGAAAAACGCATGTTTTATGGCAAAAAGAAAAGTTCTATCAATGTTAAGCGCAAGAATTATGAAGAGATGGAAACTTGGGAAGTACCAGGAAAGGAGTATTTCAGAGAGTTATTTCGGGTTTCTAAACGTCAAATTATTTGGGGGTGCAATTATTTTGAATGGGATTTTACCCCTGGTAGAATAATATGGGATAAAGTTAATGGCAACTCTTCTTTCTCTGATTGTGAAATAGCTTTTTGTAGCATGCACGAATCCGTTAGGCTTTTCCGCTTTATGTGGAACGGCATGTTACAAGGCAAAAGCATCAAAGAGGGCCACCTTCAGCAAGGCAATAAAAGGCTTAATGAATTTCGTATTCATCCTACACAGAAGCCAGTTAAGTTATACCTATGGACATTTCAGACTTACGCGGAAAACGGATGGAAGATACTTGATACGCATCGGGGAAGCGGAAGTAGCGGCGTGGCCATTCTTGAGTTAAACAAAAAGCTCGGAATGAATCTCACTTTAGATTCTTGTGAGAAGGATATTTCCATGCATAGGAAATCAAGCGAATGGCTGGTCAGAGAGCAGGCAAAGTATGAATTAAACCCAGTTTTATTTGAATAACCATGGCAGTAGATAAAAAATCATTCCTCTTATACACTGACCTCATCCACACGGTGAGCCAGTTGCCCGATGATAAAGCCGGTGCATTGTTCAAGCATATTCTTGAATACGTGAATGACAATAATCCTCAAACGGACGATATCATTGTAAAGATTGCATTCGAACCAATTAAGCAAGGCTTGAAAAGGGATCTGAAGAAATATGAAGAGATTAAGAAAAAACGAAGTGAGGCAGGGAAGGCAAGTGCACGCAAAAGGCAACAAGAGTCAACAAGTGTTGAGCAAAGTGAACAAATGCCAACACATGTTGAAAGCGTTGAACAAACCTCAACAAAATCAACCGTAAATGATAATGTTAATGTAAGTGTTAATGATAATGTATTACCTAACGGTAATGAAAAGAAAAGTACCCCTAAATCCCCTAAGAGGGGAAAACCACCTATGAAATTAGATTTTCCTTATTCATCTGATAAGTTCATGAAATCATGGGATCAACTATTGACCTCTCCGAAGTGGAAGAAGAAAATACAAGCCGCTTTGCAGATTTCACTAAACAAACTTGGTAAGTATGAGGAAGCCTTTGCCATCGAGTTGATGGATGATTGCTTTTCGGCAGGCTGGCAAGGTGTTGTTTTTCCCGATACGGATGAGAAATATCAAAAGTGGCTTAAGAATAAGGGCAAAGGATTAAAACCCGGACAAAAACATTATCAACCCTCAAATAACAGAAAATGCAAAGATTGGTAGATACATACGATAACATGCGTCAGCATAATCAAACATTTAAGATCCGTGAAGCAACAAAATTTTCGTTTGGAACTATTGAGCAATGCAGAACGCTGCTTCACGATGCACTTAAGCTGGTTGATACAACGGCGGAAATAGTTTGGCTACCAGAATACGACCAGGTGGCCGACTGGATGAGTAACAACCGGGGAAAAGGTTTGCTTTTGTCGGGTGATTGCGGACGAGGGAAAAGCAATATTGTGATGTTTGCTTTGCCGCTATTGTTTCTGCATCATTTTCGGAAAGTTACCGAGCCGGTACATATTCAGCAGCTGCCAGATAAGTTAAAGCAAAGTACGTTTATGAGGCGTTGGTCATATGCGGTTGATGAGGTAGGAGCCGAGCCCGAAACAAGTGACTATGGGGTGAAGTACTATCCGTTTATGAACCTCATCAACGAAGCTGAAATAAACTTGAAAGTCTGCCTTTTCTCAACAAACCTAAGTAGCATGCAGATGCTCGAAAAGTACGACAACCGAACGCTTGATCGCTTAATACGTCTTTGCAGAGTTGTGAAATTCGAAGGCGAATCATTACGAAAATAACACATCCTAATGAAAACTGAACGCATAAACATAAAGCTTAGTAAAGCAGATCGAAAGAAAGTTGACTACCTGGTAAACTGCGCCAAAACAGATAAATCGAAGGTAATACGTGGCTTGATAGATAATGCCTACGAACTTGTAAAATCAGTAGCTAATGAGAAAGATTGATCCTAACTACCTAAATGATGAAAAGTACACGCCGTATCAGGAGCTCACCAGCCAGGAGCGCGAAAACATGCTGTCTCGATACGAAGAGCTTCACCCCTTTTACGCTAAAAAAGCCGAAGTGATTGATGCCCGTGGATTTTGCCCAATGGATGTGCTGCACGAAATAATACTTACTGAGAAAAAACAAGCATGGACCACCGAGCGAACGCTGCGAACCGAGGCGATCCGCGAAAGCCAGAAGCAAGAGGAATACTTGTATGGGCTTGATACCAGCGAAGAGCAAAGCGATTTTAGCGCGCTGGCATACATCGAGCAGCATGAAGATGAATTGAGTAGAATATTTAAAATAAAAACGAATTGATATGAGTAAAATACATTGGATAACAGAAGCATTTAACATGCAACCTGTCACCTATTCAATCGGTCAGTCTCTAGTGACACGAACATCAAATGGTGATATGAGCAAAATTGAAGTTGCTGAGATAAAACTTGAAACTACCAGGATAGAGGGAGATCCTTTTGAGTTTTACAAAGGCTACAGAAGAAGAATATTATAGGGCGGTAGCTGATAGTAGCTAACGTTGAGTGTATGAGTAGTGGCACATACACCGAACCTTTGATTTTTGCCACAAACTTTAACGTGCCATTACTTATACACATTGTTATGTGCCGTTTTTAACCGTATAAAAAAATTAATTGAAATGAGATACGTAAATGGATTAAACCAAACAATAGCTACTGAGCAATCCGACTTAAAATATGGTGAATACAGATGTACAGAATGTAGCAAGGTAATAACAAGAGGCGAGGTTGTTCCAAATGATAGAGGACAATCAATAACTACAAACTCAATTAATTTTTGCAGTAGTAGATGTCGTTCTGAAAACAGAATTGGTTATGATAGAAGAATGTCTTTTTAAATGGCACATAACAACGATGCATGGCGCGTTTTAATGCGCTATTGCATAAGGTTAGCGGCTTTGGTGTTTGTTTTCATCGGAAAAATATTAAGTTTGCAATGACTTTCATTTACAAAGGCAAGTACACTTGCTAATTGGTGCTACTGGCATTGCCGGTTGTGCGCAAAATATGCGGTGCTACTCCCGTGTGGAGCGTTAATGCGCCCACTGCCTTTGTAGGTGAAAGTCAACGGGTCGGTAGCACCGTCCTTAATTTTAACCCTTATATTTTTCGTTAAATGACTTCCAATGGAAAGACTTGCAGCGAAGCGAACAATAGTACCTTACAAGCAACGCCCTCAGCCAGCGAAATGACTGCAATAAAAAAGTATCATGCGCATAACCAGGCCGCTAATTACCCCTTATATCTCAATAAGCATAAACACGAGCTCGTTAGTGAACTATTAAAAGAGCAGGATGCGAAAAATCAAGCCCATTATTTTTTAATGGAAAAGGGATTGATAGAAGAATTTAAGCAATACTGCCACCAAGCAGGTTATGCAATCGATTAAAACAAAAAGAGGGTATCCGTAAGAAGATACCCTCAAGTTGTGTAAAAAGGTGTCAAACAATCACACAACTGACATAAGATCGTTACCAAGCTGGTGCAGTCCGTTTATGAGCTTGATTCTGGTTGCTGGCCTTGGAGTTTTAAGTCCTGAAGCATAATGCCCAATTTGTCGCTCATTAATTCCTGACAGCCTAGCCAAAGCCGCACGGCTAAGAATACCATCATATTTATGCAAAAGCGCGGCAGTTGTATAGTGGTATTCAAATTCATATTCCCCGGTGACAACCCAGTTAGGAATATCGTCACCATCTTCAATACATCCTTCTACATGGAAATCAAAAGCGCTTTTAAATTCTTCATTTAGCTTACCAAGATCTTTAGCGGTTACGATCACTGCGCCTCCCACCTCATTAGTAGTTGCACTAAAGTTTGTATCAGTCCAATCTATTGTAACATTTATTTTTTGCATAATTTACGATTTAGAGTTTGAAAAGCGGGGGTTATTTCCACCCCGCTTGTTTAAAAATACTGTTTAAAATCTCTTGGCTTAAGGTTTCGCTCGGCTTGCCATTAACTGTCACTTTGCCTTTAACCGTTGGATGTTTAAACTGCCTGTGACTTGTACCATTGTGCCGATGCATATACCAGCCTTGGGCTTCTAACATCTTAATGATTTCTCTTACTTTAAATCTCTTCATATCTGTGATTGTTTGACGACATAAAGGTAGTAAAATTACTACCATTCACAAAGATCCAAGACGAAAAAATCTGTATTTTTCATTTTCCTTCAAAAAACGTGCGTACGTTTCGTCGCTTTCTGTCTTTATAAGTAAAAGCAAGATGAAAAATAAAGACCTTGAACTTCGTGAACAAAACCTAATGCTGCGCGAAAAGGAGTTGGAGTTAAGAATTGAGCTATTCGAGGCACGAGCTCCAAAGGTAAAAGTGATAGAAAAGACCATGAAGAGGCGCACAGTTGCTAAATGGTTCTTTTTCTTGTTGTCAATATCGGCTATTGCTCCAATTGCCCTCCCATACATAGAGCCTGAACTATTTCAGCAATACAAGTGGATGCTATTAGCCCAGCTGATCATGTTTCTATACCTGCACTGGCTGGCATCGGGCAAGATCAAAACATGGGTGTACAATATTCGCAAGTGGTTCAAGCGTGGAATCGAGCGAGCAAAAGATCATGAGCGAGAAAGAAAGAAAGCGGTTTAAGTTTGTTAACCAGGATAAGCGAATAGAGAAGGGACAGACCGAGGTATCAAGGGCAGGATTCTACAACAAGAAGGAGTGGCAACAACTCAGAGCGTCATTTATCCGTCAAAATCCATTATGTGAGCATTGCAAAGTAAAGAGCCGATATATAGCCGCTACCGTTGTAGACCACATCGAACCGCTCACACTCGACAACATGTGGACACTCGGCCTGCAATGGGATAACCTCCAAAGCTTATGCGATACATGCCATAGGAGAAAGACAAACCGGTCCAAAGGTAAATACTCACCAGAGAACATGAGAAAGGGCCGAGCGCTAATGAATAAGTTTAACGATTTCAATAAATAGTCATGGCAGAACAAGACGAAAAGCAAACTACTGAACAAGTAGAACAGAACACCGAACAGGTAACAGAAGAAACCACTCAGACAGATGCTACACAAGAAGAGCAGACAACTGAGGAAACACCTACCGACACTCCATCGGAAGAAGGACAAGGGCAATCAGGTGAAGGATCCAGCGAGGAAGTAGAACAGAAGCCTACAGAAGAGAAGAAAGCTAAGAAGGGAAAGAGTAAGACAATAGGCTTTGCAGCTGCTTACATCGGCAAGGGTGGACACCCACAATCATTACCAGGCTTATTCAAGAGGAAGAAGGATGCAGAAAGAAAATTACGAGAGAGTGGAGTGAGCAAGGAGAGCATGCGTGTTACTCCAGTAAAAGAATAAATGCAGTAAGCCCTGGGGGGATGTAAAAGGGGTTCAACCCTCTTAAGCGGAAACCACACGCCCCTATCTCGCTTATAAAATATCCAATTCCGTGCGGGTGGGGGGTGATAATTTAACAATAACAATATGGCATTACAGACAGCGACGATTAAAGCAAAGCTAGAGGAGTTGGGCGTTTGGAAGCCAGCACTCACCCTCTCGGTTAGACAACTGGTCGACGTCGACGAGACGTTAGACTTGATGCAAAAAGCGGTTAAAGAAGATGGGGTGAGTATAAAACACACATCACGGGAAGGACATGAGCGAGTTGTTGCTCATCCGCTTTTGGCTGAGATTACAAAACTGCAAAGTGTAAAGCAGAAGCTAATGAACGACCTCATGCTTACACCTTCGGCGCTGGATAGGTCGAAGAAGCAAGGGGTGGATGATGACGATACTTTTAAGAAAATATAATGTACGGCAGATATGATCCATCAATTGAAAAAGATAGAGAAGCATTTGCCGATGAGGTTTTAAGAAGATCGGCGGAGTACCAGGAGCAAGTTTTGAGCGGTGAGCAAATTGCACCCGAGACGATTGTAAAAGCGGTAAAACGCCACCAACGATTTAAGGAAAAGTACGAATACCGTGAGGAAGAGGTAAGGCGAATAGCAAAGATCTTTTGCTTTATGGCTATTCCCATTGATGACCGGCCCACTCAGTTTATGCCGGCACCGTGGCAATGTTTTGTTTTGGAGGCTTTGTTTGGTTTGTGGAGAGGTGATAAGCGAGTGTTTATGTTTGCGCTGATTCATGTGAGTAGGAAGAGCGGTAAGACGATGTTTGCCGCTGCACTCGCTATCATCTTCTTTACCAAACTGGGCGGCATGAGCTCTGAGGTGTACGGATGCGGCACCACCTTTGACCAGGCTAAGCAGCTTTTGAACTATTGTAAAACGATAGTGCGGAATAGCCACAAGAGCCTGAAGAAAGCCATTAAGACTTACCGCGACTCGCTGACGTATGACGATGGCGGTTCGAGCCACATACTGAAACCAATTGCCAACACACCGGAGCTACTGGATGGTAAAAATCCGAGTGCATGTGTATATGATGAATCACATGCCTTCCCTGATGATGATTTGAAGGAGGTAATTATTACCGGTATGGGTGCCAGGGCGAATCCGCTGTTTATGGAAATATCGACAGCCGGTTTCTTAACGGTTGGTTATCCGTACTTTGAAAATGTGGCACTGGGGCGCAAGGTGCTGGATGGTGAGGTGGAGGATGACAGTACCCTCTACCTGATTTACGAGATGGAGAGCGAAGAAGAGGCGGCCACCTGCCCGGTTGAAGAGTTGGAGAAAAGTAACCCCGGCTTGGGGTATTCGATAAGCCCGGATCGTTTGGAAGAGATGCGCAAAAAGGCCAAGCTGCTACCCAGTAGCTGGAAACACTTTCTGGTTAAGAATGCGAACATCTTCCAGACGACCACGGAAGATCCATTTATTGCAGATGAGGATTACTTGCAGTGTTGCGACCCGGTGTTGCTGGAAGAGTTGGAAGGCGCACGGGCATGGATAGGCATTGACTTAAGCCAGGCGGTTGACTTAACGGCCTTTGTTGTGATTGCCGAGCATCCCCAAACAAAGAAGCTGCACGCTATACCCTTCCACTTTTTCCCGATGCGGTTTGTGGATAAGAAAGCAGTAAGGGCCAACGGGGTTGATCTTCGCCCATGGATTAACGAGGGCTTTATTGAACCACACGAGGACCGGATCAATGAAGACCGGATTATACAGGTGATATACGAGCAACTGAATTATTTCAAAGTACAGTTGATAGTGTACGATCCTTTCTCGGCCCACAACATTATTGCTCATTTCAAAGGCGACTTGGATGTGCTGAAACAATGCGACATTGTGGCCTATCCGCAATCAATAAAGTTTATTTCTCCGGCGGCTAAGTTTCTTGAGAAATTGGTATTGGGCGGTGAAATAAACCTGGGGCAAAACCCGGTACTGCGTTACTGTAACTCCAATGCGCGGGTGCAATACTCCATATCATCAAACCTGATACGCATTACCAAGGATGATCAACTGAACCCGATTGATAGCATGATGGCCCTTATTATGGCGCTGGGTGCATACATGGAGACTGAATACGATGAAATTAACCACTTATTAGGCGATAAAGAATGAATTTTTTAGACATAATAAACGGCTTTGTGGGCATACCAACCATTGTTAGGCAGGGTGTTTTTAACCCTGATGCGATACACAGTGTGCGCGAAGAGCCGGAGAATGGCGCAGCGGTGTACACCTGTTGCAAGATTCTTTCGGATAACTTTAGCCGCCTGCCCGTGGTGGTGAAGCATAATGGCGAGGTGGTGAGCGACCATAAGATTAGCAAGCTGTTTAACGGCAAGCCCAGCAGCTTTATTAATCGGCAGCAACTGTTGGCACTGGCCGAGTGGGAGCGTAATACTTACGGTAATTCATTTGTTGAAATACTGGACAGCGGCAAGCTGATGCCCATTGATGCCGGGCGTATCATCAACTACGAGGTAACACCGGCGGGCAACTTACGTTACGAGGTGATGACAGCGGCTGATCCGCGCCTGAAGTCTGACCACTTTATCAGGAGCCGATGGATTGAAAGTAAAGACATGCTGCACTTTAAGCATACCGGCTTTATCATGGGCCTCTCTCCTATTTCGGCAGCGGCGGCTAATCTTAAGTTGTTGCAGAATGCCAGCGATACGGTGAATAGCTTTTACCGCAACAGGGCGGTAATACCGCAGGCGCTTGAAAGTACAGTGAGCGATCCGAAGCAATATGCAATGCTTAAGGATGATCGTGACAATTTTGAAAGCAAATACCAGGGAGCATTGAAAAGTGGTAAAACTGCTGTGCTTCCTGTTAACTCAAAGCTGTTGCCGCTGGCCGTTCACTTTGCCGATGCGGAGCTGATCGGCACCATGAAGTTTAGCCGGGATGAAATCTGCACCATGTTTTCCATCCCTAACTTTTTGGTTAACGAGATGGACAGCAAGCAGAAAATTGAGGACGTGATGCTGTTGCTTAAGCAAACCACGCTGGCACCTATCGCCAACATCTATGCTCAGGAGATTGCCTTCAAGATGCTGACTGATGAAGAGCTGGCGCAAGGTTACACGGTAGAGTTTGATTTTGATAACCTGCTAGAGGTTGACTTCCAGTCGAAGGTAAACGCCTACTCCAAAGCCACCACCACCGGATTGATGAGCCCGAACCAGGTGATTAAGCGCTTTGGTGGTAAGCCAATAAAAGAAGCGTGGGGCGATATGCACTTTATGCAGGCGCAATACATACCGCTTGAGCAGTACGAGAAATACAACAAGCTATTGAAGGACTCGCCCAATGTGGATAAGCAACTAAAGGACAATAAACTTAATGCCGATGAATGATAAGAAACTAGTATTGGTCCGGCAAGACTCGGACGGCAACAAGCTGCTGAGCTGGTATCCCATTGTATTTGGGCAATTATCGCACAAGCCAATTGCCTATGCCGATGGTGTGAAAGCCTACGAGCGAATTAATGCCAATGCACTGGCTACGGCTGACATGAGCAACACCAAAGCGGTGGTGCATCACGACAATACCAAGATACTGGGGCGCACCAATGCCGGAACCCTCACCCTTGAGGTGGATGAGTACGGCTTGTTGGCCACGGTAAATATGGGAAAAACGCAGCTGCATAACGACACCTTGGAGCAGGTACAGCGGGGTGATTTGTTCGAGGGTTCTTTTCTGGGCACCTGCACCAGTTACCGCGATCTGCACATGGGAGAAACGCCAGTGCGCGAGATTATGGTGATAAACGAGCTGCGCGATGTAGCAATTGTAACCGATGCTGCCTACAAGGGCGCTATTATATTAAAACGAAGTGAAATTAATAAATCTGAGACGATGACAGATGCAGAAAAAAAGGCGCAAGAGCAAGCCGAAGAATTGAAGCGCAGCCAGGAGGCAGCGGAGAAGGCCAAAACCGATAAACTGGAATTGGAGCGTAAACTGGCCGAAGAGCAGGAAGCCAAAAAGAAGGCCGAAACCGAAGCGGCCAAAGCCAACGCCGAACTTAAGCGGAAAGAAGAAGCGGAGAAAGCCGCCGAGGAGTTGAAACGCAAAGCCGCAGAAGAGCAAGAGGGCGACTACCTGAAGCTGGTGCGTAAAGCCGCCGAAGCTGATAACGGTGGCACTCTGGTGCTGGAACGTGCCGCCGGTGATGGTACCACTACCACCGAGGCGCAGATGATACCTAAAGCGGTGGCAGAGCTGTCGATCAAAGGTAAAGAGCCGATTTGGGAGCAGTTGAATACCAACCACCACCCCAATGCTGTTGGCAACATTGTATTGCCTTACCGTTCGCCAAAAGTTGGACAGACCGTAGCTGAACGCGCTGCCTATACCCGCGATACTGTATCGCCACAGGGTAACATCCTTCAACCAAAACGTTTCGGACATACGTTTGAAATTACCGTTGAAACACTGGCCGCTGCCGGTGATGCTTATTTCCAAAAGCTGATTGTGGATGGTATGAAAGCCGCTGACCGTAAGTTTGACGAGTACATTTACACCAAGCTATTGGCTGGTGCAACCCCAGTGGCGGCGGCATCGGAATTAACAAAAGCTGACTTTGATAAGTTGCAGGCGGCTGTTGATTCGGACGGCGAAACCTCTGTAATGTCAACACGTTCTACCTTCTTCGAGGCTAAGGATGTGAAGATCGATGCCGGATCCGGTCGCTTCCTGGTTGAGAAAACAGGAAAATACAAAGGCGAAACTTACGATGGCTTAGATTACATCTACTCTTCGAACTTTGTTGAAGTCGCCAACGAGAAGCATGTTGTTATGGGTGACATGAGTGCAGGTTTGGCAACTGCCGATTGGAACAAAACCGAGGTGATTGTTGACAAGCTGACTGGTGCCAAGCAGGGTATTATTTACGTGACTGTAAATAAACTGATGGATGCCGCGCTGTGCAATCCTTTGGTGGTGGTTAAGTCTGCCGATTTGGATCAGGCTGCGTAATTATTTGATTTTTCCATTTTTCTAAGGGTGTAGGCTATTGGGTTGGCCTGCACCCACCAAGTCAAAACTGACAAAGCTATGATTGAAAAAACCGTAACGGCCTACCGGGTAACGGAGGCGGAAGTAAAAAAGCAACTGAACATTGAGCCCGAGCATGTGGAGGATGATGCTTACATACGCTCGCTAATTGAGGCCGCAACAAACTACATAAGCGGCTACATCTGCGCCGATGTGGAAGTGACCGACTGCGTGCTGGAGGTGGAAGAGAGCGAGGTGGAGATTGTGAATAACGCCCCTTTCCTTTCGCTTACCACCGTTACCAATGCCGATGGCGTGGATGTAAAGGACCAGTGCAAGGTGCATGCCACTTATTCGGCCTTTACTATTACATTTCCGGAGCGGGGCAATTATACCATTACCTGGAAGAGTGGTTACAAGAACCTGCCGCCTGCACTGAAGCAGGCCATCATCATTAAAGCGGCTGACTTGTTCGACCCGGAGCGATCGGCTATCGTGATTGGTACTATCGTGAGCCAAACCCACCTGATACCAGGATTAATTAACCAGTTTATAAGAAGCTATTGGGTATGAGAGCAGGAGCATTAAGGCATACGGTTGATATATACCGCATTGAAAAAACTGAGGACGATTATAACTCAGAAGTTGAAAAGGAGGTGCTATTTATCCGAGGCTTAAAGGCCGCAAGAAGAGGCATATCATTCGACGAGGGTGAGAGCTTAAACAAAAAGAACTCCAGCCAACGCATTGAATGGCGCATTAGGTACCGCCGCGGCGTTAACGAAGATTGTATCCTGGTACACGAGGGTGTTAAGTACAACATAATTGGCGTTGATCCGCTTGGGCGAAATGTTGAGATGAAGCTGATTACAAGCAAAGTGTAATGGACGGAATAGGCATTGAAATATTTGGCAGAAAGGAGCTTGACGAGCTGTTTAACCAGCTGCGTAGCAAACAGCAACTGGTTATTTTGCGTGGAGCTTTTAAGAAAGCTGCCCGCCCCTTGGTGCTTGCTGCGAAAAAGAACCTGAATGGTACGCGCTATAAAAAGTTGAGGCGCTCGATAGGCGTTAGGGCAACCCGCAACTCGCCCAATGCAAGTGTATTTGTTGGGGCGCGAATATTTGGCAAGTGGAAAGGCCAGCTTGGGTACATTGTTAACGCAGGTACCGACGAGCGCAGATATATTACAAAGCGGAAGTTTGTGCACCGCACCGGGCGCATACAGGGCAATAACTTTTGGGACGATGCCATACAAGCCAGCCGCAACAATGTAGAACAATCGATAGAGCAGGAAGTATTTGAAAGTTTCACCAGGTACGTGAGCCGTGCCAATAAACGCAGAAAAAGCCGTGAGTCTAAAGATTAATAAAGCAGTTATTTCCATAATAAGCGGCATGCCCGAGCTGGCTGCCAATGTAGGCAATAAGGTTTACCCAATAATTGCCCCCAAGGGCGTTAGCTTACCCTACATTACGGTTATTCGCGATGGTGGCAATTCGGAGTACACCAAGGACAAAACAGGCTTCGACAACATTCGCTCTGCGGTGGAGATACAGGCGAAAAGCTATGGCCAGTCGGTTGATATTGCACAAGCCATACTGGAGACCATGGAAGCCACGCGCGGAACCATTGAAGGCATTACCATCAACCAAATAAGGCGGGTGGATGATGACGAGGATTATGTAATTGACAAAGACAAGAACGATGCTTATCAGCAAGTAATCGTATTCAATATTAAAGTTCAATAATTTTAAAAAGACAGCTATGGTAATAAACGGAACTGATCTGCACTTATTTATTGGCGCGGATGCAGCTGAAAAGCACGTAGGTCACGCCAAAAGCCACACCATTGATATGGGCACGGGCGAGATTGACATTAGTAATAAAGATACTGGCGGTTGGGATGACTTTCTGGCCGGGCGAAAAAACTGGACGGCGAGCTGCGATGCTATGTTCGACATGGAAGATGCACAGGGCTTTGAGCAAGCTTTTGATGCGTGGTTGGCAGGTACGCCAGTGCGCCTGGTATCGGCCATTAAAACAGGTGCCAATGCCATTGATACTGGCGCTATGCAGTTGGTAGGTACGGCCATTATCACCAGCATTTCATTGTCAAGCGGCGATGGTGAAGCGGTGACTTACAGCGTATCGTACAAGGGAAAAGGCGCATTGGCAAAGGTGGCTGCTATTCCGTAAGGGTGATTAATTGATGGTTGTAGCCCCTTTGATACGTCATTGGGGCTTTTTTTAATACAAAAAAATGGAAAAGAAAGACGATTTAAACGCGCTCAACCCGCAAGTTACAGTGGAGATAGAGGGCAATACCTACATAATTCAGAAGAGTAAACGCGCTCAGATTGTTTGGGAGATGATGTTTAAGAAATCGATTTTTAAACTTGACCCCACCAACGAGGGCGAAGTGTTTTACCTCCTTTACCAACTTTTGAAGTGCAAGAACAAAAACTTTGATTACAGCTTTGAGAGTTTTATTGACTTGGCCGATGACGAAAGCACCTTTGATGGCGTGGTGCTGGCCTTTAATAAACTCAATGAGGACGATGAGGTAAAAAAAAAGTAGATGAGGGCAACCAGGAGGTTGACGAGGATAAGCAGATACTGACCATGCAAGACGTGTATGGTATATGTGTGAATACCGGTATCGCTCCCGCTTACTTTTTAGATGAAATTTCGGAACTGGAAGTTGAGGCTATCATCAAGCAATACTACAATAACCTGAAGCGTGAGATGGAAAATACACGATTCATCATGTTTGCCTCATTGGCTCCTTACTCCAAAAATTTAAAATTAACCGAAGTGCTAAAGTTTGACTGGGATAACGAAACGGTTGCCCCCGTAAAGCTGACAGAGGAGGAGCGCGAGAAAATAAAGCAGGAAGGCGCAGCAATACTTAAGCAACTAAAGAAAATGGACCATGGGGAAAGCTAAATTTACGTTAACAGCCGAGTTAAAAGCTCAATTCGACGATTTTAAAAGAGGTTTAGCTAAGGCAACGCGATACAGCAAGCAAAATGCGAAGGCCATAAGTAAATCGTTTAACGGCGTTAATAACTCGCTGGCCAATGTGGCCGGTGCTATTGGCATTACCTTTGGTGCCCGCGAGCTATTTACCTATGCTCAGGATGCGGTTGAGCTGGCCGGGCAGATTTCGGGTGTTGAGGAGGCCTTTAATAAGTTGAAAGGCGTTAACATGGACGAGCTGCGCGCACAAACCAAAGGCACAGCCAGCGACTTTCAGTTGATGAAAGCCGCCGTTAAAGCTGCCGAGTTTGGTATTGATGCCAGTAAGATGCCTCAGCTGATGCAGTTTGCAGCCGTTCAGGCCAATAAAATGGGTGAATCCGTTGATTATATGGTTGAGAGTATTGTAACCGGTTTGGCCCGTAACTCTATTCCTATTTTGGATAACCTGGGACTTTCATCGACCATGCTTAAGGAAAAGATGAAAGAGACTGGCGATATCAGCTCGGCAGCCTTGGCCGTTATTAACGAGAAGCTGAAAGCCACCGGCGGCTTAAGTGACAATGCCGGCGTAAGAGCCCAGCAGCTAAAAGCCGATTTTGCCAACCTGAAAGCTGAGATAGGCAAGGAGCTAACACCGGCTTTTAATGAGCTGTTTGGCCAGCTGAAAGAGAACTTGCCCGATATTATTGATAATGCCAAGGCGGTAGCCACATTCATAGCCAATAACTTCGATTTAATACTGAAGCTCACTACGGCCATAGGCGGCTTGGTAATTGCCTTAAATACAGCAAAGGCAGCTCAATCCGCTTTCAACACGGTAGCAAAAGCGAATCCTTATGTGTTGTTGGCATCGGCTCTGCTGGGTGTGGCGGTGGCCTTGGGTAAGATGAAAAAAGGTTGGGAAGATGCACGAAAAGCGCATTACGATTATTATCAGCAAGTCAGAGATAAGACAAAAGACGTATCTCAGCTAAGTGACGAGGAACTTATTAAGGAATCTGTAATAGCAGCTGAAAAGATAAAAAGAGCAAAAAGAGGGGTGAAAGAAGCTTCATCACTAAAAAGTGATGCACATTGGAATACCCAGCTTAAGAATTATCGAGCTTATTTGAAGGCCATAAAAGAAGAGTACTTCGCCCGCGATGCTGCCAGAAAAAAAGCCAAAGCCGCCACTAAAGAGCAGCTTGAGAACATTGCCAGCATTGAAGCTGAGATAAAGGCCTTGCAAGAAAAGCAAAAGACCGCTTCGCTGGAAGAGATTGCCGGCATTAATGACCAGATTGCCGCACTTGAGAAAAAGCTGAAGCTTTATAAAGATGCCACCAACGAGGTGGATAATTACACGGCCTCAATGGATAGGCTGCAAAGCAAACAAGGTGTAGATGTTGGTTCGCAGGTGAAGTTTAAGAAAAAAGGCTTTAAAGTAACCAACGATAAGGAGGTGAACCCCTTTGCTTTGGCAGCTATGGATAACCAGGAGCCCAACGAAAAGATACTGGACTACTGGGATGAATTGGGCGCACGCATAAGCGATACGGGTGCATTGGTGCAAACCTTCGAAGGAGGTATTAACACACTTTCCGATGCTTTTGTGGACATGTTCGAAACCGGCGAGGTATCGTTTAAAGGCCTGGTTGTATCTATGCTCGACGGGTTTCGTCAGATAATTAACGGCCTGTTGGCGCAAGCTATTGCGGGTATGATTGCGGGTGAGTCAAAGAAGGGAATCCTGGGTTTGGCCACTGCCTCAATTGGCCTTGCAGCCATTACAGGCTTGTTCAAATCGAAGGTGCCGGCCTTTGCCAGTGGTGGTATTGTGTATGGTGAAACACTGGCCCGGGTGGGTGAGTACTCAGGCGCAGCCAGTAACCCAGAAGTGATTGCACCATTAAACAAGCTTAAGCAGCTTATTCAGCCCGTTAATGAGGGATTAAGTGGGGATGTTCTTTTCGTGCTGAAAGGCGCTGACTTGTATGGTTCAATCCAGAATTTTGAAACCAAGAAAAGGAGATTTTAATGTACGGACTAGAGCTATTTTATGAGTGGAAGTCGAAGAATGGCATTTCTAATCGAGTTGAGATACGTGATGCTTCCAAGGCAACTGACAGTGGTGCTTTAGAGGTTTATTCAGGATATGAGCCATTTAGAGTGGAATACCCTGAAGTAAAGCTAGGGTATGAGCCTATACGCAGCTGTGGCGCTACTTTAACTTTTGTATATAAAGGCAGTGAAGGGTATTTGGATAATTTTTTCACCTCGGAATTAAAGCGATTTAAGGTTGTGCATTACCGTGATGGAGCTGTGAATTTTATCGGTTATTTGAATACCGAGCTGTACGAAGAAGATTATTCTATAAGTACCGAGGTAGGGGTTGAGGTTATGCTGACTGCTAATAATGGGTTTTCAATCACAGATCGGCTAAATTACATTCAGGATAATGGGGATTATTATTATGGTATTGATAATATCAGGGATGTTTTCGCTCGCATTTTCAATGCTATTGGCTTGGAGTATGAGAACCTGTATTTGACCACACTTTTTGATTTAGTCATTGATGATGAGCAGGGCACTTTATCAAGTAATTACCTTGCTGATGAGTATATTAATAACGCTAACTGGATTGATGAGGACTTTGAAACATCGAGTATAAGAGAGGTGCTTGAAAATATACTGATTGCTAATGGTGTGTACCTGATAACCAAGGAGGATGATATATACATATTACCCATTGAGAGGCAGGCAAAGGCGAACTCAGCAAATAGCTTTTATCACTACATTTTGCCTGATTTATCCAAACAGGGCAACAAGAATGTAGATCTGAGTGCAGTAGAAATTAGTGCAATTGGTTATCGTGGAACTGGACAAGGGAAGAGTAAATTAACGGCTATAAATAGTCAAGATCTTGAGTATGACCCATATTGCATAGAATATATATTTGATGGTGTGGTAGGGGATGTTGGTAAATATTTGAATAAAACCGGCAACAGTAATTACCCTCATAAGGAATTCCCATGGTCAACAGAAAATTATTCGCATCATGTTAACTACATCAATTACAATGTGTATGATTCGCAATTTGTAATGGCATACCCTGATGATGAAGGCTTGGGTAAAGCGGAGTATTATTTTGAATGGGCTCCGCCTGCGGATAATACACAAGTACCGGTGTTGGAATCGAAGCAGCAGCCAATTCATTTAATGAATGGTAGTAATATAAGGATAGGGTTTCGATTTTATTATCAAACCGCAGATAGTTGGATGAATAATGCGGATGATGGTATATCAGATGGATATTTCCCAAAGGTTACATTTGCTTTGAAATGTGGTGATAAATTTTACAATCGTGATACTAATACGCTTGAAGATAAACCGCAATATCTGTTTGCAAGCCCTCCAGAAAACTTCCAACTACCAAGAAGAAATGGGTGTGATATGATGTTAGATGCAGAAGTCGATTTTAATTTTTTTGTTGGTGAGAATAGCGCTACTGCATATAATGGGCAGCCTTTAAGTGTGGTTATTAGCAGTTCCGTTTGGACAGGATCGTTTAATTTTTCATCACCATTACCTGATAAGTTGAGAATCTACGACATTTCAATTGACATTGTTGATACAACGGCAAGCTTTTATAACACTGACCTGAGTTCGTTGGTAAAATCAAGCGAATTAAAATTAGATTCAAGCTACAAAAATAAAGGACATAAAATAGAGACACGGATAGGTA
Source organism: Carboxylicivirga longa (assembly GCF_050589825.1). Taxonomy (NCBI): domain Bacteria; kingdom Pseudomonadati; phylum Bacteroidota; class Bacteroidia; order Marinilabiliales; family Marinilabiliaceae; genus Carboxylicivirga; species Carboxylicivirga longa. Next base: position 82,816 of record NZ_JBNGOZ010000012.1, read on the forward strand.
CACTGCTAAAGGAGCCTGATTTTAAGGTTTCAAATCCAAATCAGCGGGGTGCAATATTTCACTCTGCTGATGGCATCAATTTCTTTGCAATTACCACCTTTCAAAAAGATGGCATTAGTGCATCTTCTTCAGAATACTGGGTATTAAAACAAATTGTGGATAACTATGCTACACCCTGTAATGTACTGAAGGTTAGGCTTAATACTTTTGACATGCTTAGGCCGGTGAAAGATACATCTTACCTGGGTAACTGCATTATGGTGGCAGCAGGTGGCGTAATAGATTACCAGGACGACACTATTCATACTACGCTTCAGGAAGTAAAACCGATGACATGATATTTAGGCAAACATTAAAAACTAAGGAATACGGCAGGAATGGGCGGATCTATGGTAAAGCAGGGGGTAGACCTTCATTAGGCACTGGGGTGTCCAATAGCTCGGGAGCTTCCTGGCTCGATCAGTTCTTTACCTACGACGAGGTGAATGATGCGTTAATTGTCAACAAATCATTCGCCTCAACCGGCGAGGTTATGGCCTACGCTGCCGGTGCAGATATACCCAGTATTTGGGATGCCATGCCCGTGGCCACCGCCGCCACATTGGGCGGTATAAAAGTAGGCAGCGGCCTTGCCATAGATGCGAATGGCATTTTGTCGGTTGATGGCAGCGTGGGTGGTGCATCTACATGGGGCGAGCTGGCCGATAAACCCACATGGCTGGCGCATGGTACGCAAGCACTATTTGAAGCAGGGCACGGGCACGACTGGGGGAAGATAACAGGCAAGCCGGCCACTTATGCGCCATCGGCTCACGCCCATAGTTGGAGTAGCATTACAGGCAAGCCCAGTACATTCACCCCATCGGCACATACACACACAATAAGTCACGTTACAGGCCTACAAAGCGCACTGGATGGTAAGGCAGCAGTGGGGCACAATCACAATAGCAGCTATCATCCGCTGGGTGGCGGTTCAGCAACCGACTTTAGCGTTCGCAACCTGAACATCTATGGCGAGGTGTCGCAGATAAACAGCGGAACCATCATCATCGACGATGCACTGCTTAAGTTGAACAACGGCAACAGCCTTGTTGACTCAGGCTTGATAATCGACAATGGGGTTGACGATAAGGCGCGAATATTCTTTAGAGCCAGCACAGGCCGCTGGGTGTTTGGCGACAACGATGTGTACAATAACATTGCCAGCGAGGCATGGGTAACAGCCAACTTTAATAAGTACACGCACCCGGCCAGCCACCCGGCATCGATGATTACAGAGGATAGCTCACACCGTTTTATTACCGACACAGAGCGCAGCCAGTGGAGCACGGCTTACAACTGGGGCAATTGGAGTACCGGTGTAACTAAGGCTTTTGTGGATGCTCTTAATGTGGATGCTGATACCTTAGATAGCTATCATGCAAGTGCTTTCCCAAAAAAGGCGGAGAATGCAGTTATTGCAGGGAGTTGGACGTTTAATAATATGATAACTGGGAGTAATGGTAAAGCCCTTCTTCACAGCAATCAATTTGGTGGCTATTTTCAATTAAAAGACAGTAGCGGTGTAAAAAGTCTCACTATACGAGGATATAGCCACAACAATTTTAATCTACCAGTTAGAATTGGGGATGGTAATATCCCCACCGAAGCTCTTGATGTGTCTGGCAACATCCTTGCCTCTGGCGAAGTAACCGCCTACTCCGACATTCGCCTAAAGAGCAACTTCAAGCTCATCCGCAACCCATTACAGCGCATTAATCAACTCAAGGGCTGCACTTACCTCAAAGATGGAGAGCGCAGAGCAGGACTTATCGCGCAGCACGTACAGCGAGTACTCCCCGAAGCGGTGCATGGAGGCGGTAAAGACCGCTATCTATCAATCAACAATGCAGGTGTAACAGGCTTGCTAGTTGAGGGAATTAAGGCGGTGAATAGGCGTACAGAGAGCAATACTGAGCGCATTGAGCGACTTGAGAGAGAGAATAGGGATTTGAAACAGAAACTTAATAAACTAATAATATAATGGCAGTACTACCCGAAGTTGGCATAACAACTACAATGGTAAGAAATGCACTTGGTGCTTCGAGCAATAAGGTTACGGATCTGTGTTCAAGTAGTAATATTAACAGGTACTCTAAGAGAAAACCTATACGTTACGAAAGTTCAAACCCAGACAAGTGGTATAGTGGCAATGACAATTGGTATAGCCTGTATGTGCCTGGTTATAATGGCACAGACACACAAGAGTGGAGCTACAGAAAGCCGCTGGGGGGGGTTGATTCCCCTTACCGCATGGGGCACTTTCGCGGATACTATCACGGTGCTGAATATCCTGTTGTGGTACCATATGCATCTATTGGTCAAGCTATTAATAGAAATGGGCATGAGTTTGTTGCCTTTGCCCCAATAACGTCAGATACGCAGGTTACTATTGCTGATTTGGGGTTGGGTCTTGGTGTAGAGATAAGGGACGCTGCGGATGACAGCCTTATCAATTGGGCATCCGCCCCTGTTGGTGAAGCTAGTGTAAATATTAACCTTGAGAACTATGTAAACCTCAATGAGGTCAATGTAAGATTTTTTCTTGCAGATGGTGCAAAGTTGTTTGAAGGTGCAAATACCGGGGTTTCAAGATACAGCTTACCCAGAGGATCTAAGACGAATGAGATACCTCTTACTGTTAATAGTTTTTGGAATAACATTCCCGTTACAGGTGGTGATCAAGACAGTCCTTACCTTGAAACCTTTACAGTTTACCAGACAGCCCCTGGGGAGGATAGGGTTAGGATCAACGTAAAACCTCGCGGCTATTACGGTACACTCAACGTTGTTATCCGAGAAAACAACGCCAATCAGGTAAAAGTTGGTGACTTTGACCTTAATATTATTAATGGAAATACTGCTTATGAATTTGTGAGAGATTTAAGTGCATCTCATCATTTTCAACCTGACTTATCTTACAAAGCCGCAGCTACATGGAAGAATGTTGCTGGAGTAGACCCAAACCTTCAAGTTGGATACTTCGAGTTTTTCCCATTCGCACTCAACCCCCTATTTATATAAATCAACTAAAAAAATAATCATGAAAGTAAATTTTAACAGAAATTTGAAAGCCCTTAACGGCAACGATCTGACCGAACCAATTGAAGGTGGCGGTAAAAAAGTAGTAACGCTTAAAGATGTCTGCGCCTCGGCCTTGGCCAACAAGCAGGAGGGCGACGAATTAGAGAAGCTGAAAGCCTACAAACTGGCCGTGGACATTGCCACCAGTACCAAGGCTATTGAGGTAAGTGTAGAACAAGTGGCGGAAATTAAGAAGGCATTGAAGCCTTACCCGGTGCTGTACTGCGGGCAGGCGTGTATGATGCTTGAGGAAAATTGAAAAAGTATCAAGACATAAGTATCAAGATTTAAAACCAATTTAAATGAAAACATTCTTTAAAATTTTCAAGCTGGAATTAGTATGGATACCGGCGGGGATCCTGCTATTTTTCCTTTTCAACTGGCTATTAAGAGATGTAGCCGGTATTAAGTTAGTAACCAACTTTTTTGGTGAAGTCGATTATATCGCATTAGGTGTTGTTCGCGCTTTGGTATCTGCCGGCGTGGCATGGATCATCTTAAGAATCATGTTACCCAATGTGTTTAAGAATATCATTGCCGACTATTATACCGGATTTAAGACCTTGCAGCCCGAATTGAAGTATAAGCTAAGCACGGCCTTGATCATTGGCTTTCTGCTGGCGGCTACCATGGCCGTTAATGGGCAGGTATATAATTATAATCAGTTTGATAGGTTGGAGCATCCGGCATTTGCTCACCTGGATATTATTAAGCTCACACCGGAGCAATATAATACGCTGAGTGGTGATGCCGTGCGTGAGATACTTACCTATAACCTCATGCAGCAGGTAGGCGTTAAGGAAGTGACAACGAACAGAAGCCCTATCATCGACGAATACGCCAAAAGAGTAGGCTTTAAGCCTGAGCAGCGTATAGCATGGTGTGCGGCCAAGTCATCGTTTAACTATTCGATACTATCTATACCCAACCCCAATAGTGCGTGGTCGCCTAATTTCGCAAAGGATAAGGATGTGATATGGTACCGCTCGCAAGGATTCAAGCGCAATCGTACTCAGTTTAAAACAGGCGATGCAGCTACCTTTTACTACGACCGCCTTGGGCGTGTTGGTCATGTTGGTGAGATACTACGACTAGACCGGCATGGCTACGTGGTAACGCACGAAGGAAATAGCAACAATAACGGAAGCCGTGTTGGCGATCAGGTGGTTATTCATAAGCGACGATTAAGAAGTATTTACGCCGTTTCGCGGTACATAAAGGATTGAGGTATGACATTAAAAGGTAAAGTATTTATGTGTACCACCTTCCTGTTCATGGGGATGTTCATAGGTGGCGCGTTGGTGTATAGCTGGATGGATAGCAACAGCAACACCGGCAACCAGGTTAATGTGACCGTTGACGGTAAGGTCAAGAAAGGATCGGAAGTGAACATTGAACTGGAAAGCGACCAGGAGCAGAAAAAAGAAAAGAAATGGTGGAAGCTGTTTTAACCTAAAAAACTCACACGCATGAGAGAGCATATTATAACTGGTTTGTTGGCTTGGCGAATCGAGATACTTGGACCCGTAACAGGCGGTAGCTTGTTCACTATATTAGCAAGTTGGGCACCGATTATTGGTTTGGGTTTTGGTTTTGTAGGGGTTATATTCGGATACCTGACTTACCGGCTTAAGCTGAAAAAAACACGGCTAGAAATGGAGATATTACGCGCAAAATTTGAAAAAAACTAAAGTAAAGGCTAGCCGGTTTCGGTTAGCCTTTTTTCATTTCATCCAGTACCTTTCTGTTTAGGTCATCCACTAGCTCCCAGTCGTAGTCGAAGTAGGTATCAGTAACAGTGGTTTTACCATGGCCGAGTGCCTGGGCGATGAGGGGCTTGCTGGCTCCTATGGGTTTCTTGGCTGCAATACCTGCCCAAGTGTGTCGTGCATGGTACATAACAAGCTCTTCAGGGATGGTGATGCCTTTAACCTGATCTTCCTCCAGCTTAGCGTTAATATCTTTCGCCAAGGTTTTCAGGTGTTTATTCATCTGCTTGGTCAGGTTTTTAAAGTTTGCGTACCGCTCCTGGTAGATGAGTAGTGCATTGAAGCCTTTTCGTTTATCAATAATGGCTTGGGCTTCGGGCTCTACTTTTATGGAATAGCGTTTGGTTGTTTTGCGCCGATCGTACTCAATGCGACCATCGTTGATGTCGGCTATTTCGTATATGTCGCTGTTATTCATGCCAATGAGGTAGAATGAGAGCATAAAGAAATCGCGAGCCAGTGAGGTGTACTGATCCTTTGCTTCGAAATCGCGTATCAGGCGAATGGCTTCAATAGGCAATCTGAGGTTACGCGGTTGAGCTTTTGCAAATTCAAACTTTCGGAAGGGGTAGAGGTTCTGATCAATGAGCTCATCCACATCTATTGCCCGATTGAAAAGTGCACGGATATTTCGTAAATCGATGTTGGCGGTGCCGGGCGATGTTTCTTCAATGCGCCACTCCTTAAATCGGTTCAGCCAGGGTTTATTGATTTCGGAAAACAATAAGGTGCCTTTGCTGTACTCGGTTAGGATGGTGAGTGTTGAGTTGTAGCGTTCGCGTGTTCCCTGGTTGTCGATCTTGGGAATGTAACTCTCGAAGTATGCGAGAAAATCGGCATTGTTATTAAAGGCGCTGCCCCCTTTCTTGATGTACTCTCCAATTTGCTTAGCGCTCATGTGGTCGATCTTACGCCGCTCCTCCAGTTCCTCAATGTAATCCCAGGCATCGTTGAGCTTAACCGAAAGGCTGCGATTGGTGGCTCGTACATTGTCAACTTGCGTGCATCCTCTTTTTATCTGTTCGTTGCCCCAGTACTTTTTATCAATAGCAACTTTTGTGGCTAATTCGGTATTGGTGCCTTTGTGCGAAATAAGGATCATAATCTGGTAAAGATTATCCTTGTTTGGTTTCCGTTTTAAAATCAATCGAGCTGTGGCCATAGAAAAAAAACTAAAAAAAAACTAAATTCTATCCGATTTCGTGGGGTAAAAAGGTACAAAAACCACCTGAAAAAAAAAGCATAAAAAAAGCGACTACTAATGTAATCGCTTAATATTGAGGTTTTTACTTTGGTCGGGATGACAGGATTTGAACCTGCGACCCCTGGTCCCCCAGACCAGTGCGCTAACCGGGCTGCGCCACATCCCGTAATTGTGCTGCAAATATAGTCAAAATGGTTGATTACGCAATTCTAAAGACGAAAAAAAATCAAAAAATATTACGCATTGCATTTAGTGGTCTTTTAAGTGAGACGATTAGCAATGAATTTATATTTTTGCTTTTCTACTAATTACAGCCATACCTTAATGCAGAAGGAACTTAACGATATTGAATTAATAAAAGGGATCGAAAGAGGTGATGAAGCAGCTTATCAGGAGCTGTTCGTTCGTTATTATGCCCAATTGGTGGTGTTTGCCCGCAAGGTTGTGATAGATGATGATCTGGCGCGTGACCTAGTGCAAGATGTTATTGTTAATTTTTATGAGAAAAGGAAGGTGATTAAAATACACTCTTCCTTAAAAGCACACTTATATCAATCGGTGCGCAATCGATGTTTGAATCAGATAAAGCACACACAGATAAGGCGCGATCACCATGCTAATATTTATCAGATTAATAAATCGGAAGAAGCCTTTGTTGATGATAAGTTGGAGGAGACCGAACTACAACAGAAAATTTACACCATTATAAAAGGTTTACCTACGCAATGTAAGCGCATTTTTGAAATGAGTCGTTTTGAAGGTGTCACGAATCAGGAGATTGCCGACCGCCTGGATTTATCGAAGCGTACGGTAGAGACGCAGATTAGTAAAGCCCTTAAAATTATGCGTAAGCACCTGGCAGCTTATCTACAGGTGTGGCTTGCTTTTGTGTGGGTGATGATAAATAAATAAAAAAATGATAAAGGCAATACGTGTAAGCTATAAGAGCGTTGTCATAATTACTGACACGATGTATTTGCAAGTTTTAAAATAAGACAACCATGGAATTTGTTTTTCAATTATTAGCAGATTTGCTTTCTCCGGTGGATGAGAAGCAAGTGAAGGCCGAGCAGGAAAAAATTGCACAAGAACCGGTGAAGACCACTTTGAAAGAGGAAATAAGAGAGGAAGAGGCCAGAGAGACAAACATCTTTGGAGTAATGGATTTCCATTAAGCACCGATACTTATATTTCAAAGAGCGTAATCTTTTGTTAGGAAGGATGAATAAGCAGACAAACATGAATGAGCCGAGTAAGCATATCGATGAACTGATTGTAAAACAGCTGGTAGGTGAGTTAACGTCGGATGAAAACCAGACGCTTAATGCTTGGTTGGATGAATCAGATGAAAATACGACCTATCTGCGACAAATGGAGCGTGTGTGGGAGCAATCTCAAGGTCTTGAGGCTTTTCGCTCGGTGGATGTGATGGCTGATTTTGCGCAGTTCAAAATGCGTGTGGGCATGTCTCATAAGGGTGCGGTACTGCGGCATACGATTTTACGCATAGCAGCAGTGATGGTGCCTGCGCTTTTGCTGCTGGCTGCATACGGTTTGTACGAGCGGGTGCCCGGCTTTGGCAAGTGGGAGGCGTTTTACACTCAGGACAAGGTGGGCAATATAGTGCTGGCGGATGCCTCAGAAGTAGCCTTAAATCGTGATAGCGAGTTGCTGTTTGAAAAAGATTTTCGGGGTGATGAACGTCGTCTTCGTTTGAAGGGGGAGGCCTATTTTAAGGTGGCTAAGAATCCGGATAAACCATTTATTGTTGAGGTGGGGGATGCCCGGGTGAAAGTGTTAGGCACCGCATTTAATATTGATGAAACCAAGGAGTTAATCACCTTATCGGTAAACGAAGGGCGCGTGCTTTTTATTGGTGGCGATCAGCAGTTAGAGGTAGTAGCTGGGGAGGAAGCCCTTTTCAGCGGGGGAATGATGAAAAAACGGTCGCTTCACTCGGATAACTACATGGCTTGGAAAACCGGCACCATCGTATTTAATAAGGCAAGCCTTAGCGAGGTGCTGAAAACGGTGCAGGATTACTTTGATGAAGTGGAATTTATTGTAAATAACGCTAGTAGATCGACCCTAAATATTACTTCACGCTTTAAAAATCCCTCTTTGGATGATGTTTTAGTGGAGCTGCGCATCCATTTCAAGAAAAAATTTGAGATTAATGATAACAAATTGATCATCTCTGATTAATTTCGGAGGTGATTAATATTTTATGTCAATAATCTTACAGCATACTTTTAAACGTCTTTATGTTGTTTTGCTTGTTCTACTGATGACTGTCAGTTTGAGCGGGCAAAACGTGTTATATACCCCTGTTAACCTGTCTTCAGAAAATGTTTCTACCCATGATTTTCTGGGTGATATTGAGCAGCAAACTGGCATTGTATTCAGTTATAGTAACCAGTTGTGTTTTCAGGATAGCATAAGTCTTATGCAACTATCAGGGACGGTACGCGAAATTCTGGATGCTTTATTTAGTAATTGCCCTGCCGGTTATATCGTGCGTGGCAATAAAGTTATTATTCAGGTACAGGACGATGGTGATCGTAAATTTGTGATTAAAGGTTATGTGCTTGATCGTCAATCGCGCGAGGCCCTTATTCAAGCCAATATCTATGAGCCTGATCTGTTGTTGGGAACAGTCAGTAATAATTTTGGTTTCTTTAGTATTGCCATGCCGCGGGGCTTTGTCCACCTAAGTAGTTCTTACGTGGGTTATAAAAATGCACATCACTATATGCAGCTCGAAAAGGATACTGTGCTTTACTTTATGATGGAACCCAAAAAGGAGCTGGAGGAGATTGCCGTTGTGGGTCATCGTGTGCCGCAACAAGTTAAAAGTACGCGTACAGGTACTATCGATGTGCCCATCGAGCAGATAAAAAACGTGCCCGTGTATTTAGGAGAAGTTGATGTAGTAAAGAGTATTCAGCTATTACCCGGCATACAGAGTGGTGGTGAAGGTTTTAGTGAGTTGTACGTACGAGGTGGCGGCCCTGATCAAAACCTGGTATTGATGGATGATGTACCCATCTATAACTCCAGTCATCTGCTGGGTTTCTTCTCTATTTTTAATGCCGATGCCGTTAATAGTGTTCGGGTTATTAAAGGGGGGTTTCCTGCGCGCTATGGCGGACGCCTATCATCGGTTGTAGATATTCGCATGTATGACGGTAATGTTCAGGAATATAAAGGAGTGGCCAGTGTGGGTTTGTTGTCCAGTAAACTAGCTGTTGAGGGACCACTCATTAAAGATAAGTCCTCATTTTCTGCCTCTTTTCGGCGCACTTATTTGGATATAATGACCAGTTTGTGGCAGATGAAGGAGGCTGATAAAAGCCGATACTATTTCTACGATTTCAATGCGAAACTTAATTATCGCCTGTCTCATAAGGATCGGCTCCATCTCAGTGCCTATATGGGCAAGGATCAGTACGGAATTTCTTACAATGAGCAAAATATAGTTATCAATGCTCCCGAGGATGTGCCCCGACAAACTGTGAAAACCTACGATGAAAGTGATATGGGCTGGCGCAATTATGTGGGGTCAGTGCGCTGGAATCATGTGTTTGGGAATAAGATGTTTGCTAATACAACACTTACCTATAGTGATTATCGATTCTTCATTGATCAAACCTTAAACTATGTATCTAAAGATGTGTGGAATAAGGGTAGTCAAGAGTATTACAGTGGTATTCGTGATGTAAGTGCTAAAGTGGATGTGGACTATATGCCATCTGCGCGTCATTATATTCGTTTTGGCGCCAATGCCATAGGTCATATTTTCTATCCGGGTATTGATGTTGTACTGGCTGAGATAGCCGGAGGAACACCTGTTGACACAACATTTGGTGGCACACGTATGTATCGCTCTGAATATCGCTTTTATGTGGAGGATGATTTTCATTTACTGCCCCGTCTTAAGATGAATATTGGTGGGCATTTTTCTCTTTTTCAAACCGAAAGTGATAAGTTTTACTGGTCGGCCGAACCGCGTTTGTCCGCTCGTTTTCTCATGCATGATAATTTATCGGTTAAGGCAGCTTATAGTCAGATGACACAATATATGCACCTGCTGCGTACGGCAACTGTAGCTATGCCCACCGATTTATGGTTGCCAGTGTCTGATAACATCGCGCCGATGCGAGCCTCTCAGTATGCACTGGGGCTGGAGTATGAAATCGCTAATGGTTTTAATTTATCGGTAGAATTTTATTATAAGAAGTTAAAGGATATACTGGCATATAAAGAAACGGCGGGTTATTTTGATTTCTCGTCGGACTGGCAGAGTAAGCTGACTGTTGGTAAGGGACAGTCGTATGGGGTGGAACTGCTGCTGCATCGCAAGATGGGTAATTTATCGGGCTGGTTGGGTTATACTTATTCTAAAAGTACCAATCAGTTTGATGAACTGAACAATGGACGTGAGTTTCCGGCCAACTTTGACCGTACGCATGATGTGTCACTTTATACAACCTATAAATTTTCTGAAAAAGTAGATATGGGTGCAACCTGGACTTTTGGTACGGGTAACCCCCTTACCTTGCCCGAGAAAAAGTATTATGCACCTCCACTCCCTACTGCTGAATCAGATAATACGGGAGGTTATAATCAGTATATTGCGGAGCGTAATAGCTATCGTATGCCCAACTTTCATCGTTTAGATGTGGGGTTTAATTTTCATAAGAAAAGGCATTGGGGTAGCCGTTTGTGGAGCGTAGGCATCATGAATACATATGGTCGTCAGAATCCTTTCTTCCTGTATTTCTCCGATAGAGAAATTGAAGCTACCGGAGAGATTGAGCGCTCCCTTAAGCAGTTTAGTCTGTTTCCTATACCCATCCCCTATGTGCGATACACCGTGAAGTTTTAGCCATGAAGAAAAGAAGAATTTATTATCTGTTGTTTACTGTATTGGTGCTGATTGGCTGTGAAAAGGATATTGAAATTGCCCTTAATGAGCAGTCTGATAAACTGGTGATGTACGCTTTTGTATATCCCGATAGTGCTTTGCACTTGCATCTGAGTAAAAGTCAGAATATTCTGACACCCAATGATTATCAAAAGGTAGAGAAAGGGCGATTTGAACTGGCCATTAATGATGATTACAAGGGAACCTACATTTTGCCCTCAGATACGGTGTGGAGTAGGTGGGCAGAGTTTTCTTTTAGCAGTAAGGATCGTTTGATATTCAATGCTTATGAGATTGATGGTGATACGGTTTTGGCACGTAGCTTTATTCCGCACAAAGTCAATATTTTGGCTTTGGATACACTGTCGGTGAATGTCAATGTTGGTGAAGAGGTGGATGTACCTATGCTGCGTACCACTGTTTCGTTTAAAGATCCGGGAGATGAAAAAAATTACTATCAGCTTTATGTACTGCGCGAAGGATGGGGTGTGGAAGATGGGAAAGTTAATTATACGCGGCAAACTGTCTCGTATGCCAAAGAGGATCCTGTTTTTACGCAGGGTGAGCAGAGTGGTAGCTTGTTGCCGGGACTTGATCTTCAGGGCTTATTTGCCGATGATATTATTAACGGGCGCACGCATCCGTTAAGGCTGAACATCCCCTCGGAGTACTTTTTATTTAGTTACCATGAACAGAAAATAAAGATAACCGTTTACCTCTATCACCATACCATCGATTATTACGAGTATTTGCGATCCACCATATTAGCTGATGGCTATGCTGGTATTTATGAAGGATTGCCGGTTTTTGAGCCTGTTAAAATTCATAGCAATGTAAAGGGTGGGCTGGGATTGGTATCCGGTATGAATTTCGACAGTGATTCGTTAGTATTTACACGTGATATAAGGCATGAATAGTTCTACTGGTTTAATCATGAGGGTTTTTGGGGATTTTTTGGTGTGCAAAATGTCATATTTATAAGTGCGGCATATCTTTTGAGGAGGCGGATGGAAATTTGTAGTTTTACGACTTATTCAGAAATAATTATATTTAGATATTATGGCTCTTTTTGAAAAAATGGGAAACCTGGAGGCTCCCCAGGGGGAAAATAAGGAAATGGGAGATGTGGAAAAGGTAAAAGTATTAATTGTTGGGTCAGGACCAGCAGGCTATACCGCGGCCATTTATGCGGCACGTGCTAACCTGAGTCCGGTTATGTACGAAGGTCTGCAGCCCGGCGGACAGCTTACTACTACCACCGATGTTGAAAACTTCCCTGGCTATCCTGATGGTGTAACAGGGCCAGAGATGATGGAGGATCTGAAGAAGCAGGCTGCTCGTTTTGGTACCGATATTCGTTTTGGTATGGCTACGGCTGCTGATCTTAGTCAGCGTCCGTTTAAGGTTACTATTGATGGTAATAAGGTTGTTGAGGCTGAAGCCTTGATTATTGCTACAGGTGCTACAGCTAAGTATTTAGGTTTACCCGATGAAACAAAGTATGCAGGTTCTGGTGTGTCGGCCTGCGCCACTTGTGATGGATTTTTCTATCGCGGCAAAGATGTGGCTGTGGTTGGCGGTGGTGATACGGCCCTTGAGGAGGCCATGTATTTGGCCGGCTTGTGTAAAAAGGTGTACCTGATTGTGCGTCGTGATGTATTCCGTGCCTCAAAAGTTATGCAGGAGCGCGCCCTGAAGACTCCGAACATCGAAGTACTGTGGAAGCATCAAACCAAAGGATTGTTTGGCGATGGTGTAGTAGAAGGCGCCACTTTGGTTAAGAATATGGGAACACCCGAAGAGGAGGAAGTGAAGATTAAGATCGATGGTTTCTTTCTGGGTATTGGTCATAAGCCTAACTCAGATATCTTTGCTGAATATATTGATACCAATGATGTGGGCTATATCAAGACGGTTCCCGGAACATCTAAAACAAACGTACCAGGGGTGTTTGCCTGTGGCGATGTGCAGGATGATCAGTATCGTCAGGCTGTTACGGCAGCCGGATCAGGCTGTATGGCAGCCATTGATGCCGAACGTTTCCTGGCTGAACAGGAATAAGAATATTTTTGATTATAGATTAGAAGAGGGGTGGCTGCGGTCATCCCTTTTTTTTGCCTCAAAATGGTCCGTATTTCTTTCATTATTTCACCATTGAACCTCGCCCTTTGCAACATTCTGAGTCCAAAAAAACTATGTTATACTCTGCTTATTGCTAAAATATGATGAAGGATTCTATTTGCTTAGTGAATTTTAAAGAATTAATTTTAAATTTGTATGATGTATTAAGCGGATAGATAAATGGAAGAATTATTTGGAAAAATTGGTACGAGTCAAACCTTAAGCCAAAAGATAGAACGAAAAATCGAGGAGGCCATCCGGTCAAAACGATTGATTACCGGGGCTAAATTGCCCTCCGAGAAGGAGTTGTGTGAGAGTTTTGCCGTGAGCCGAACGGCCTTGCGCGAAGCATTGCGACGCCTGAGTGCCCGGGGGCTTATCGAAATAAAAAAGGGAAGTGGCATGTATGTATCTGAAATTAAGATTGAGGATGCCATCAAGTCTTTGAATTTGTATTACGATCTAAAATTTGATTCGAGTCTTATCCGCCAGATTATTGAGGTGCGACGTATTTTTGAGCCCGAAATCGGCCGCCTGGCTGCCATTAATCGCACTGATGATGATGTGAAGTTGTTGCAGTCAAATATTGCCGAGCTAGAGCGATGTAATCCCGATAATACTCAGCTGGAGGTGGATTTAATTAACCGCTTTCATATGAATATGGCGAAAGCCACGGGGAATCCCATTGTAATCATATCCATGGAGCCAATTTATTCATTATTGCCCCGCATGCGTAATATGATTTATGCCAATATTGAGGGAGAGAAAGAGTACACTGTGCGCTTGCAGCATGAGATATTAAAGGCGGTGATTGATAAGGATAGCGAACGTTCTTATCAGTATACTGTTGAGTTGCTGGAGCGTAATATGGAGGTATACGATAAATATTTTAAGGATACGGATTAAAATATATTAGTGCAGAAGCGTTAAGCCATAAAAGCCGGAGGAAACCACGCAACGTGGTTCATCTCCGGCTTTCCTTCTTAAAACTATCGTCGGTAGGCATCAATTGCTTTCTTCACTGATCCATGTTCCAGCAATAATCCTTTTGCTGTTTCGTAGTTCATGTTCAGCTCATCCATAATCATACGTGCACCCCTATCAACCAGTTTTTTGTTGGTTAATTGCATGTTTACCATTTTATTGCCTTTTACACGCCCCAGCTTAATCATAATACTGGTGGTAATCATGTTAAGGATCATTTTCTGGGCTGTTCCTGCTTTTAGGCGTGTGCTGCCCGTAACAAATTCAGGCCCCACAATGGCTTCAATGGGAAATTCGGTCACAGCAGCCACCTGAGTGCCCGGGTTGCAAGTGATGCAACCGGTCAAGAGGCCGTTTTTACGGGCATGTTGTATGCCGCCAATAACGTAGGGTGTAGTACCCGAGGCTGCAATGCCGATTACCGTATCCAATTCATCTACTTTGTATTCGCCCAATTCTCGCCAGGCTTTGTCCGGGTCATCTTCGGCTGATTCAACGGCTTGTCGTAATGCCCTGTCGCCACCCGCTATTAGGCCAATCACCATATTGTCAGGCACCCCAAAAGTGGGCGGCAACTCTGAGGCATCCAGTACCCCCAAGCGACCACTTGTGCCGGCACCCAAATAAAAAACCCGGCCGCCCTGTTCCATTCGTTTAATGATACGCTCAACCAGTGCTTTGATTTGGGGTAATGCTTTTTCAACGGCCAAATGCACATTGGCATCTTCGCGATTGATGTTTCTAATGAGTTCTTCCACTGACATCTTTTCCAGATTGTCAAAATGGGAAGGCGATTCGGTTATGCTTAATCTTTGTTTCTTTTGTGCTATCATAATTTAATGCTTTAGTGCGGTATGGTATTGTATCAATCCTTCCATGGGTGCCTGTGTAATGGATCCCAGCTTTAGATTGTACTTAATAAGTGCCTTTTTAAGTTGATTTTTAAAATAATAGGCGATGCTACCTGTAAAATGTATGGGTAAGCTGGCAGCTTGCTCATACTGAAGCAGGTTACGTTCTATAAATTCGCAAAAGGCCTGTGTGACCAGGCTTTCAATCTCCGGTTTTTCAATGTGTTGTGCTAAAAATCGTGTGTATTGTGCCAGGTAACGATTGGGGAAGCCTTGTTTGTAAATGTGATCCAGTATTTCGGCCTGAGTGGTTGAGTAGGTTTCAAAAAAATGCTTCCTTACACTTTCGGGTAGCTGATTTTTTAATAAGTCACCAATAAGTTTTTTGCCCAGTACTGCGCCACTGCCTTCATCGCCTATGATAAAACCCAAGGGTGATACGTTATTTACCATGGCTTGCCCATCGTAGTAACACGAATTGGAGCCGGTACCTAATATACAGGCAATACCAGGCTGTTGCTGGCACAGAGAACGGGCGGCTGCGCATAGGTCACTGTCTATATGAATATCAGCACCTTGAAAATAGGCTGCAAGACCTTCTTTTACAATGTTATTTTTTTCCTCGTTGGCACAGCCGGCACCATAAAAATAAATGGTTTGAGGCTTTTTGTAATTTAGTGTATATTCCTCCATTAAATTTTGTAGTATCTCGGAGGAGGTTTGATAAAAAGGGTTAATGCCTTTTGTAATACATTTCTCTATGGGCTGTCTATTTTCAATCAAGCACCATTCTGTTTTGGTTGATCCGCTGTCTGCAATAAGTATCATATAATAATAACGTGATATGTATTATAAATATTAGTTTAGTGTTGTATAAGCAAGATATATTGAACTGTGTAGGTGTTTATCTTCGCTATTTCTTCCTGAATACCTTGCAAATGTATAAATTATTTGAGTGTGAATCAAGAATAACACGTAAGATGTATGACAAAAATTTGTAACTTGAAAAAAACTTTCTACTTTTGGTTCATCGTAAAGCGATATTTACCAGGGATGATGAAAAAATATAATCCACATATTATTGTATGTATAATTGCTTGCTTCATGGCTGGCGCAATAAATGCTCAAACTGTTTCAGACAGAAGCATGGAGAGTTTGTTAGATACCGTCTTGAAGAAGTGGAGCGATCCCATGCCGCATCAAATGCATCAGGGCATTGCCAAGCTGGATTCTTTTGTCATTAGCCGGGCAGATAGTTGCATAAACTACTACTTTAATAAAACCTTATCCTATCGACCTTGGCGCGAGGCAACCGTTTCCGGGTTTAAGAAAAGCCTGCAATCTATGCAGGATAGCCTTGTTGAAAGTTATTGTGTTCAGGTATTTAGCGACGGTCAGACCCTGGAGAGTTTAATTCCTAATTTATTTCGAAAGAGTGATCGCATTGATACGGCACGCTTGTCAAAAGTCGACAGTGGTGCAAAGTTTGTTACACGCCTTGAGCAGCCTGTTTTTCCTCAGGGTCTTGATGGTAATCATATTGCCTTATGGCATAGTCATGGCTGGTATTATGAGTCAAAGCTTGATCGATGGGAGTGGCAGCGGGCCCGGTTGTTTGGCTCTGTAGAGGATATTTCGCCAATGATGTATGTGCTGCCATACCTTGTCCCCATGCTGGAGCGAGCTGGTGCCAATGTGTTTTTGCCGCGTGAACGCTGTCTCAATCCTCGTGAAGTGATTGTGGATAGTGACCGTTCGACGGGTAAATCATTTGTGCAGTACAATAATAAATTAAAGGTATTTAGGCAGTTGGGTTTTGCTTATAAAGACACCCTTTATCCGAGCGACAATCCGTTTCTGATGGGCAGCTCCCATCTGTTTGAGTCAGGTGGGGGTAAAGTTGCTGACTTCCATGCTGATATACCGGCTACCGGCAACTATGCGGTTTATGTGAGCTATAAGCACGATCGGAATAATAGTACAGCTGTACGTTATGTAGTACAGCACAGTGGAGGATCCACCTCATACCTTCTTAATCAATCGATGGGTGGCAATACCTGGGCTTATTTGGGCTCTCACCGCTTCGAAAAGGGTCGGGAGGCTGTTGTCGAAGTGCATGGAAGAGGTCGTATTTCAGTGGATGCCATGCGCTTGGGTGGTGGTATGGGCAATGTAGCCCGCCGCCCGGCCAATGAGGTGGTGCCCAATCAATGGTCCTTGCGGAGTCAGGATGATAAGAAAGTGAAGCCTGCCCAAGTAAACCCCAAACAATATTCCTGGAAGCTGTCGCAAAGACCCCGTTACATGGAGGCTGCGCGTTACTGGTTGCAATATGCCGGCATGCCCGATACTCTTGTTTACAGTCTCAATGAGGGCAAGAATGATTATAATGATGATTATCAGAGCCGGGGCGAATGGGTCGATTATTTAATGGGCGCCCCCAATGGGCCTACTAAGTGGAGAGCTGTTAAAGGATTGGGATTACCGATTGATCTGTCTTTCGCTTTTCATACTGATGCAGGGGTAACGCCCAACGACTCGGTGATTGGTACCCTTGGGATATACAGTGCAGCCCGCGACAGTGGTTATTTTCCCAATGGACAGTCAAAACTGGCCGGTCGGGATCTAAGTGATATTATTCAAACACAAATTGTTGACGATATACGATCTCTTTATAAAGATGACTGGACGCGGCGAGGTTTATGGGATAAGCAGTATTCAGAAGCTTGGCGCCCCAATGTGCCAACAATGCTATTGGAACTTTTGTCGCATCAGAACCTGGCCGATATGAAATATGGTCTTGATCCGCATTTTCGGCGTGATGTCAGTCGCGCCATTTATAAGGGCATTTTAAAGTTTATGGCCATGCAGGAGAGACGCGACTATTGTGTGCAGCCTCTGCCGGTTGATCATCTGGCCATTGGTGAAACAAAAAAAGGCTATGAGTTGACATGGCGGCCGGTAATCGATACCCTGGAAGCAAGTGCTACGCCTACTCGATACAAGGTATATCGCCGCGTGGGTAAGGCCGGTTTTGATAATGGCACTATTGTGAACCAGCCCTTTTATGCAATACCAAAATTAAAGAAGGGCGATATCGTTAGTTATAAGGTAACAGCGATTAATGACGGAGGAGAGAGCAGTGCCAGTGAAGTTCTGTCGGTGGGAATGGCCCGCAAAAGATCTGAAACAGTGTTGGTGGTGAATGGCTTTGACCGCATTGCAGCACCGGCCTTTGTTGATGAGGGTGATTTTGCCGGTGTTGCCTGGTGGGATGATCAGGGTGTGCCCGATCAGTATGAGTATGCCTATACGGGACATCAGTATGATTTTAATCGCCAGTCGCCCTGGCTCGATGATGACAGTCCGGGTTGGGGAGCGAGTTACGGCAATACTGAAGGAAAAGTCATCAGAGGAAATAATTTTGATCATGTATGGGTACATGGACAGGCCATATTGGCGGCCGGCTATTCATTTATTTCGGTGAGTGATGAGGTTTTTGAAGATCCTGAATACGATGCATCATCATTTAAGGTGGTCGATATTATTTTGGGAGAAGAGCGAAGCACTGAGGTGTATAAGGGTAGGTCACCCCGCTATAAAATATACACATCGGCGTTTATGAATAAGTTGTGTGCGCTGACCGCCAACAAGCAGCATGTTTTGTTAAGTGGAGCCTATGTGGGTTCGGATATTTACCTCAATAAGGATACGGCAGCCATGGATTTTGCAGCCGATGTGCTCAGATTTAAATGGCGGACGAATCATGCTTCGCAAAGTGGCAATGTTTACGCAAGCGATTATGCCTTGCCTTACCTAAAGGGGCAATTTGAGTTTAACACAGAGTTCAGTGAGGAGTATTACGCCGTGGAGGCACCCGATGCCATTGAGCCCATGGGAATAAATGCCATAACAGCCATGCGCTATGGCGAAAATAATGCCAGTGCAGCAGTCTTGTATGATGGTAACTATAAAACGATTGTAATGGGCTTTCCCTTTGAGACCGTGATGGGTGAAAGAGAAAGGGAAGCATTGATGAAGCAAATACTGAATTTTTTTTATCAGAAATAAAATAAAATATCTCTATAATATAACGACTAAATCAAAATACAATGAGTGAAAAAATAACCTGTATTCTTCCGTATTCAAATGCGGAAGAGATGAAGCCTACGCTGGAGGCATTTCAGAAGGAAAAGGCGGCAAACATTATAGTAGTTGCCAAAGAGGCTGTTCATGTGGAAGGGGCCACTGTAATGGTATCAGAAGGTGATTTGGGAGCCACAGCAACTTGGAAACAATTGCAAAAGCATATCACCGGTGATTTTGTGGCGGTTTATACCAAAGCGATGGCCTTGAATATTGGTATGAATGCCTTAGAACGCATGGCGCGATGCTGTGCCGATGCAGACGCCGGTATGGTGTATGCCGACTATTACGAAAAGAAGAACGGACAGCTGTCGGCACATCCCGTAATCGAATATCAGGAAGGGAGCCTTCGCGATGATTTTAATTTCGGCTCTTTATTGCTGTATAAGGCCAATGCTCTTAAAGCAGCGATTGAAGCAATGGATGCTGATTATAAGCATGCTGCCTTATATGATTTGCGCCTGCGCATATCACAGAACCACCGTCTCTTGCATCTCCCTGAACTGCTGTATACCGAAGTGGAGCTGGATACACGCAAGTCGGGAGAGAAGATGTTTGACTATGTGGATCCTCGTAATCGCGAGCGTCAGATTGAGATGGAAATGGCATGTACGGCTCATCTAAAGTCAGTGGGTGCTTATCTGAAGCCTGAATTTAAAAAGATTGAGTTCACTGCGTCCGACTTCCCGGTGGAAGCATCTGTTATTATTCCGGTGCGGAACCGCGAAAAAACCATTGGTGATGCCATCGAATCTGTATTAAAGCAAAAAACAGATTTTTCTTTTAACCTGATTATTGTTGATAACCATTCAACGGATAAAACCTCTGAAATTATACGTTCTTTCAGTGATGAGCGCTTGATTCATATCATTCCCGAGCGTGATGATCTGGGAATTGGTGGCTGCTGGAATGTGGCGGTGGCCGATGCCCGCTGTGGTAAATTCGCCATCCAACTGGATAGTGATGACCTGTATATTGATGAGACCGTAATTGAACGTATTGTGAAAGCTTTCTATGAGCAAAATTGTGCCATGGTAGTGGGTAGTTACCAAATGGTGAACTTCAAGCTTGAAGAAATTCCTCCGGGATTAATCGATCACAAGGAGTGGACACCTGATAATGGACGAAACAATGCCTTGCGCATCAATGGGCTGGGTGCTCCGCGTGCCTTTTATACACCGGTGCTGCGCGATGTAAAAGTGCCCAATACAAGCTATGGCGAAGATTATGCGCTGGGACTTAATATCAGTCGTCACTATCAGATTGGTCGCATTTATGATCCGTTATACCTCTGTCGCCGCTGGGATGATAACTCAGATGCCTCGCTGGATATTAATAAGATGAATGCCCATAATTTCTATAAGGATAAAATCCGCACCATGGAGTTTATGGCACGTAAGCAGGTAGTTAATAGAAAGTAGAAATAAGTCCGGAGTGAAAAGGTGAGCGCAGAGCCATTCAGTCGGTGACCATAAGTATCGTGTAAATGTCACCTCCTGAATAGGAATACAGCCTTACTTGGACTCAATTAATAACCAAGCTGAAAATAGCTATCAGCGAAAGGCGGGTAGCTATCAGCTAACATAAAGCAAGCTGCCACTAGCTTATCGCTAGTGACTAGCTTCCAGAAGCTTGACAAATGAATATTTCTCTCAAAACCAAAAAACTTATTGAGCACCAGGTTCTAAATTGGAGCCTGGCTGCCAATAACTACGCCGACCTTGAAAAGGTTCAGACCAAAAGTGTTACGCTGGTAGGAGGCAGCACTGTTAAGGTGCAGTTTAATCCCGGACGTATCCGCTCATCGGCGGCTAAAGTCGATGCGCAATCCATTCAGGAACGTCCCTGTTTTCTCTGTGAGAAAAATCGCCCGGCCGAACAGGAAGGGGTTGATATTGATGATTATACTATCTTGATTAATCCTTTTCCAATATTTCCGGAGCACCTTACCGTTCCGCACCAGCAACATACCTTACAGTTGATTGCGCCTTATTTCCCTTCGATGCTGAAGCTAGCAAGGGAGTTAGATGAGTTTACCCTGTTTTACAACGGACCCAAGTGTGGTGCCTCAGCCCCGGATCACTTCCATTTTCAGGCGGGTATAAAAGGATTTATGCCCGTTGAAAAAGATTTCAGGGAAGCAACGTATGCACAGCTTATTGGAGTGCAGAATAATGTGAAAGTGTTTAACTGGCATGGCTATCAGCGGGGCGTTATTACATTTTCAAGTGAGAATGCCGAGGCCATTGCCAACCTTTTCACCCATTTACACCAACTGTTGTGGGCGAATCAGAAGGAGGAGGTGGAGCCAATGCTAAATGTTTTGGCTTACAATGAGAATGAGGAATATGTAGTGCATGTATTCCCTCGTATTTTGCACCGTCCGTCGTGTTATTTTGCCCAGGGCGATGCGCAATTACTGATAAGTCCGGCTTCTGTAGATATGGGGGGAGTGTTTATCACGCCACGTCCGGAGGACTTTGAGAAGATCAATGCCGGCCATGTAGCTGATATTTTAAGTCAAGTCTGCATGCATGAAGATGATTGTTTGAAATTATTGAAAGAACTATTAAAATGCTGTTAGGAGCTGGCGACTACTAGTAAGTTCTGAAAGTTGCATTATCATTAAGTTTTTAGGGAACGCTTCTTTATAAACATCTTAGGAAAGAGAACCGTTCCCTAAAACTTATTAAACGCTCTACTAGCTTAAGAAACTGAGAGATAAATTTAAAAGAAACCTTAGCTTCGATGTAAAGTCCGGCATTTAACAGCAAAGCACGCTAATATCTAATCTATGACGAATCCAATAACCCAATTTCAAGCCACAGATATACCTGAACTAGCGCGTTTTTTGAACGCCTCTTGGGAGTATGACACAATAACAGAAACCTTACTCGAAGAAAAGTTGCAAGGCGATCCTTACTGGCTGCCCGAAGCAACATTTGTTTATCGGAAAGGCAATCGTATTGTTGGCTTTATGCAAGGTGTGATGCGCGATATAAGAGGCACGCGCTATGCCTATATCAAGCTAATGGCTGTAACTGCAGAAGAGCGCAGGCAAGGGATTGCAACAGCTTTGTACGATCGTATTGAAAAGGTATTTGTGGATGCAGCGGCCGATGTAGTGCGTATCTACGATGTGCCCCTTAATTATTTTATGCCGGGCATTGATCCACGTTATACACCCGCTCTTTGTTGGGCCATGCGTAAAGGTTTTGTACGCTTTAGCGATACCGCTAATTTGTTGGTTGATTTGAACCAGGATTGGAATATGAGCCCTAGAGAACTGGCGCTGCGAGACGAGAATATTGAAGTGCGCCGTGCTAATCCTGATGATAAACAAGCTGTTCTTGATTTTATTAAAGACGAATGGCAGCTGTGGAGCAATGAGGTGGAGATGGCTTTTGCCAATGCAGTACCATCCATTCACATTGCCTTGCTCAAAGGGGAGGTGAAAGCATTTTCGGCACATAACGCCAATAATAAAGGCACCGGTTGGTTTGGTCCCATGGGAACGCATCCTGATCTGAGGGGCAAAGGCATGGGAGCCATTTTGTTAAAGCGATGCCTGCAGGATATGAAAAACATGGGGTTGTCGCATTCAGTTATTCCGTGGGTGGGTCCCATTGACTTCTATGCCTGGCACGCTAATGCTCGCGTGGATCGTGTTTTTTGGCGCTTCGAAAAGAAACTAAAGTAGGCGGGTATTCTGATAGCTCCGGACTCTGGACCATCGGCTTCAGGATCTTTAAAATGTAAATCAGGCACTTTGCACTAGGCACTAATCATATTGTAAACTCAGCTTCGGACTCCGGACTTCCGGTCTTCGGACTAAAGAAAATATCATGGAAAAAATCCCTGTAATACATGTAGGTATTCAGTTTAAAGAATCTATAGAATTCACCCTGCATGGCGCACACACAAGCAATGCGGGTATTGCGCTTAATGGCAGATACAAGGTCAAACGCGTTAAAGGTGGTCTTGAGCTTAGTAATGGTCATGATCGTATTAGCCTGCCTTCAGGCTCACTTATTAAGCCACAGGATAATGATGCATTTTTTACGCTTCATGATGTTACCATTGGCATTAATTTTCATTGGGAGCGGGATGAAGATCAGTCTTTCAAAGGAGCCTTGAAGCTTTTGGTAGATAAGGACCTTATCAACGCCATCAATGTATTGCCTGTTGAGGACTAT
Source organism: Carboxylicivirga longa (assembly GCF_050589825.1). Lineage (NCBI taxonomy): Bacteria > Pseudomonadati > Bacteroidota > Bacteroidia > Marinilabiliales > Marinilabiliaceae > Carboxylicivirga > Carboxylicivirga longa. Next base: position 106,137 of record NZ_JBNGOZ010000012.1, read on the forward strand.
TTGATGAGTGTGATTTCTTCTGAGATGAGCGCCACATCATCCCTTGAACTTTTGAAGGCCCATGCGGTAATTTCGCGCAGTTGGTTGCTGGCCCAAATACAGAAAAATGAAAATATAAAGCAGAAAAATGATGAATATCAGTCTGTTTTTGAGTCTGACACGGAGTTTATAAAATGGTACGATCGTGAGGATCATCATCATTTCGATGTGTGTGCTGATGATCATTGTCAGCGTTATCAGGGTATTACAAGGGCCAATACGCCGGAGGTGGTTAAGGCTGTACGTGCCACCTGGGGTGAGGTACTCTTGTATGATGACGCTATCTGTGATGCACGATTCTCAAAATGCTGTGGTGGCATGGTCGAGCAGTTCGAAAATGTGTGGGAGCCAGTTAATCATCCCTATCTTCAGGCTTTTGTGGATAATGAGCGTAATCCAGAGGGCTTTAAGTTGGACTTGAAAAAGGAAGATAATGCCGAAAAGTGGATGCGTGGTGCCCCCGTTGCTTATTGTAATACCAATGATCATGCGGTATTGTGCCAGGTGCTGAATGACTATGATCAGGAAACCAATGATTTTTATCGCTGGAAAGTGAGCTATACGCAGAAGGAAGTGAGTGAGTTGCTTGCCAAGAGAACGGGCATCGACTTTGGTATAATACAGGACATGGTACCTGTAGAGCGGGGCGATTCAGGTCGTTTAATAAAGCTTAAAATTATAGGTGATAAAAAAACGATGGTAATTGGTAAGGAGTTGGAGATTCGTAAAGCCTTGTCCGAATCGCATCTGTATAGTTCCGCTTTTATCATTGAGAAATCAGAGACCAACGGCGAAATCAACTTTACACTTGTGGGTGCCGGTTGGGGGCATGGTGTTGGTCTTTGTCAGATAGGAGCGGCTGTGATGGGAGCTAAAGGATATGATTACAACGCCATCTTAATGCATTATTTTAGAGGAGCAGAGTTGAAGAGAAAATATTAAAAGACTGAAGACAGAGGGCAGGAGACACAGTAAGAAGTATTGAAGTTGATTATTGCGCTTCAGTCCTTATACTTCATCATTAAGCATATTATTATGAAACAAAAATCCCCCTGGGCCTGGGTGCCCTCCTTATATTTTGCCGAAGGAATACCCTATGTTGTGGTTATGACGCTGGCTGTTATCATGTACAAAAAGTTGGATATTTCCAATACTGATATTGCTTTATACACCTCGTGGTTATATTTGCCTTGGGTAATAAAGCCATTTTGGAGTCCCATTGTGGATACCATTAAAAGTAAGCGATGGTGGATTGTTACCATGCAACTATTGATAGGCGCGGGACTGGCCGGTATTGCCTTTACTATTCCTACAGCATTTTTCTTTCAGTCCACGCTGGCCTTTTTCTGGTTGCTGGCTTTTAGTTCAGCTACCCACGATATTGCTGCCGATGGCTTTTATATGTTTGGCATGGATGAGAGTAAGCAAGCTTATTTTATTGGTATTCGCAGTACCTTTTATCGCTTGTCGATGATAGCTGGTCAGGGGCTTTTGGTTTTTTTGGCTGGTCAGCTGGAAGAGATGACGCTGTTTGGAAATGAAGGGCCAAGTGTTCCACTGGCGTGGTCATTAACCTTCTATATTATTACGGGAATGTTTTTGCTGTTTGCACTCTATCATAAGTTTGCCTTGCCCCACCCACCCGACGATCAGGATCGTGAGGTGAAGTCCTTCAATGATGTGCTGCGTGATTTTGGGCATACTTTTAAATCATTTTTTACTAAGAAGGATATTTGGGTAATTATGGGTATGTTGCTGTTTTACCGTCTGGGTGAGTCGCAGCTTGTTAAAATGGCATCTCCCTTTTTGCTGGACGCACGTGAAGTGGGCGGACTGGGCTTAAGCACCAGTCAGGTGGGTATAGTATATGGTACATTTGGTGTTATTTTTCTTACTATCGGAGGTATATTGGGTGGTTTGGTGGCCTCGCGTAAAGGCTTGAAATACTGGCTGTGGCCCATGGTAATCGCCATTAACCTGCCCAACCTCATGTATATTTATCTGTCCTATGCCTTGCCCGAATCATTTGTAATGGTGAGTATTGCCGTGGCTATTGAGCAGTTTGGCTATGGTTTTGGTTTTACAGCATATATGCTCTATCAAATATATGTTTCGGAAGGTCAGCATAAAACGGCCCATTTTGCCTTTTGCACAGGTTTAATGGCTTTGGGTATGATGATACCCGGTATGATATCCGGATGGGTACAGGAGATGATTGGCTACCAACATTTCTTTATCTGGGTAATGCTCTGCACCATTCCAAGCTTTGTTATGGTAAAGCTGGTGAAAGTAAATCCTACTTTTGGAATAAAAAAGGCAAATTAAAACATTGTTTGTTTGTGTGTAAAAGGAAAGCTGCATCCTTCGGGGTGTGGCTTTCTTTGCTTTGTTGTTTGTCATTCTACTCAAAGTCAAAGCAAACATAGCCCCGTGCCCGCCATACCTCCATCACGCTTTGACAAGGCAGGCTATAAGGGTCAAATAAGGGATTATCCGATTTTAGCTCCAATAAACCTTCCTCTGTTTTATGCAGCCGTTTAAAAACAACGCCTTCTTCGCGGGTAATAACAATGTGGGGTTCGCCCCATTTTAGTTGTTCCCAGTTTTGGGTGTATTCGCAAATGATGTAAGCGCCATGCTTGATGGGAAGCATGCTGTCGCCTTCAATCTGAAACACCCGATAAGTTTGGTGTTGCGATAATTCGGCAAAAGGAAGTGAAAAACGGGGGAGGTCAGCGATAAATTCGGCATCGGCATAGCCTGCTGTATAGCCAGCCGCAGCTTTTACCGGTACCAGCGATACATGCTCGGCATCACTTTGTTCATCCACCACAATGGGGAGGATTCTGATTTTCTCACCTTTCAGGTGTTCCGGTGTTTCTTTGTCTGCTTTTTGCAGATCAATGTACAGTAGTTCGTCAATTGTCCGTTTGTAGACCTCAATTATTTTTTCAAGACTTGATAGCTTGGGTTGCGACTGCCCCTTTTCCCACTTGCGGTAGGTAGATAGGGTAATTTTTAACTGACTAGCCGCCTGACGTTGCGACCAGTTTTTTAGCTGTCGTAAATAAATTATGTTACTTGATATTTGGTGCATTTGTGGATAAGGTGTTTTAAAATCCGGCGCAAAAGTAATATTGTTTATTGAAGATACTGTATGGAATAAGAAGAGAATGCTGCAAAAGAATGACTGGCTTACCAGTTAACCGAATACAAAAGTAGATATTCTAATTCGTAGAACTGTATTTCTTACAAATGTAACTATCTGTAATATAAATTACTGAATTACAATGTGTATCTCCCACCCCTACTAGAACATTAAAGGCCTTGTTATGTTTTACACTTGTTACGCAAGCTAAAAGTAATGGTGATGAAAGATAAAACGAATTCTTCCTATGCTGTTATTACAGGGGCAAGCAAAGGGCTGGGGAAAGCTTTCGCTTTTGAGTTGGCTCGTTTAGGTAGAAATATTGTATTGGTTAGTCTGCCTGACCAGAGACTGCAAAATGTTGTGGCTGCCATTAAAGGAACTTACGATGTTGAAGTTGCCTATTTCGAAACAGATTTTGTCTGCAGTGATAATATTATGGTTTTGTGTGAATGGCTCAATAGTAATTTCAACATCGATATTTTAATTAATAATGCAGGTGTGGGCGGCACAACCCGCTTTACCGATGTGAATGTTAATTATATAGAAACGATGATACAGGTGAATGTTACAGCAACGGTTATTCTTACTCATCAGCTTTTGTCAAATCTAAAAAGGCAAGCTTGTTCCTACATCTTAAACGTTTCAAGTATTGCCGCTTTTTCACCTGTTGGTTATAAAACGGTTTATCCGGCTTCAAAAGTATTTGTTCATTACTTTACTCGCGGTTTAAGGGCCGAGTTAAAAGATTCAAGTGTCAGTGTGAGTGTGGTTCATCCAGGACCAATGGCCACTAATCCTGAAATTGAGGCACGCATCGAAAAGCAGGGTTTTATCGCTAAGCTTACCTTGTTGAAGCCTGAGAAAGTAGCTCGTTTTGCTATTTGTCGTTTGCTAAAGAAAGATTCTGTGATTGTGCTGAGTCACTTTACGTGGGTGGTATCTAAACTACTGCCCGAGTGGTTAACCCTTTATCTGATGACCCGAATTGTGAAGCGTGAGATGAAAACCCAACTCGCCTAATCATCAGTCATGATTTAAGCTGATATACTAGAAGTATGAAGTCGGTATTTGTAACAGGAATAAATGGTTTGTTGGGCACCAATCTTGTCAATTTTTTATTAAAAAGTGGGTTTAAAGTATTTGGTCTGGTGCGCCACATCAACTCCTATCAAGGGATGCAGAGCGAGCACCTGAAGATTATAAGGGGTACCTTGTTTGATGATCACACAACGGTTCTGTCAAAGGTAGATTATGTGATTCATATAGCTGCTGTAACCGCACAGAATATTTTGTCGGAAACATATTATTGGAGGGTTAATACCAATGCCACCAAGCAGCTTTATCAAAACGCCATCAAATGCAATGTTAAGAAGTTTGTGTTTGTGAGTAGCGCCAATACCATTGGCTACGGTTCAAAGGAGAAACCGGGCAGTGAGGAGATGAGTTGGCGGCAACCCTTTTGTGATTCAATATACGCTCAAAGCAAGAAATTGGCCGAGAACCATGTTTTATCTGGCAAATGCCGTATGAAAACCATTGTTGTTAATCCGACATTTATGCTTGGTGCTTTTGATACTAAGCCAAGCTCCGGCAAGATAGTGCTCATGGCATGGAAAAAAAAGATGGTCTTTTATCCGCCCGGAGGTAAGAATTTTGTCCATGTTGAAGATGTAGCCAAAGGAATTTTATATGCCTTGCAAAAGGGACGAAATCGGAATAGATACCTTTTGTCCAATGAAAACTTGTCTTATTACGAGTTTTTTCAAAAGCTTAATAGGGTATGTCAGCAAAAGCCTGTTATGGTAAAAGTTCCAAAGGTGATTTTATTGGCGCTTGGTCATTTGGGCGATTTTCTGCGACGTGCGAATGTCGCTACAAGTCTGAGTTCTGTGAATATGCGCACATTGTGCATCAATAACTATTATACAAACCATAAGTCCGCCAGTGAGTTAGATTTGAGTTATCAGCCTGTTGATAAAGCCATAGAAGATGCAATAAGCTATTTCGAACACGGAGTTTCTACGTAAATGCTTATCTGCCTAAAAAACCGGGTTTTGTGTTGAAAAGCATCGAATCAAACCGGGCTTTTCTTATTTTCGGTGTTCATGGTTAAACTTTTTAGTATTAGTTTTGCGCTCGTGAATCATCAGTCGCAACATATCAATCGTAAATCTGTTAGCCGCTTTAAAAAGTGGAGCCGTAAAGGTTACGCCATTTTCGGATCGCTGGGGCATGTCGTGCACATTGGCCGTCTGTCGGTTGATTTGGTGCAATGGATTGGGCAAATTGTGTTGCATGTTGAAACAACGCTCCAACAAGCGCTAAAGCTGGAGCAGGACGATGATGATGACTTGAAGGAACTCAATGAAGAGGCATTGCTTACATTGGTTTTAGAAACGAATGATGTGGCATGTGCCGTAATCTATAACGAACATTATTAACAACCGTCAACAGGGCTAATCCTTGTTGGCGGTTTTTTATTTGATGCATATGGTACAAGAGATTACCGAACGAATTCTACAAGGCGGAGCGCTTACGCACGCGGAAGCCTTGGCCTTGGTTCATCTGGAGGATAAAGAGGAGCTTTATAGAGCAGCCGATGCGCTGCGTCGCCATTTTAAGGGCGATTTTATGGAAATGTGCTCCATCATGAATGCCAAATCGGGCAAGTGCACACAGGACTGTAAATGGTGCTCACAATCCATGTTTCATAATACCCATGTGGAGGAGTATGAGTTGGTTGATTTGCAGGAAGCCGAGCAGCTGGCTGAGGAAAATGCCGGTAAAGGGGTTTATCGGTTTTCGTTGGTGACCAGTGGGCGAGCTATTTCTAACAGCAACCTGGATAAATTGTGTGGGGTTTACAAAAGCATTCAGCGTAAAACGCCCATTCACCTATGTGCTTCAATGGGCTTATTAAACCGTTCACAACTCGATAAGTTGCGGGAAGCCGGCGTGGGGCATTACCATTGCAATATCGAAACCGCGCCATCGTATTTTAAAGAGGTGTGTAGCTCGCATACCATGGAAGATAAAGTTCGTACTATAAAGGCAGCGCGTGCAGCCGGGATGGGTATCTGTTCGGGAGGCATCATCGGCATGGGCGAAACCATGGAGCAGCGCATCGAAATGGCCTTTACGCTGTCGGAGTTGGAGATTGAGTCCATCCCATTGAACGTGCTGATGCCGGTGGAAGGCACACAGTTAGCGGGCGCAAAGCCTTTGTCGGATGAGGAGGTCTTGACCACTTTTGCGCTCTTTCGCCTGATTAATCCTAAGGCTAACATTCGTTTGGCCGGTGGTCGTAACCTCATTAGTCATATTCAGGATAGGGCTTTAAATGCGGGAGTGAGTGCGGCTTTGGTGGGCGATTACTTAACGACTGTTGGTACCAATATCAACCAGGATAAAGAGGCATTTAGCGGTGCCGGTTTTTCGCTTGATCATGAATTATTGAAAGAAAGAACCTGTTGTAAAGCCTAATTTGAGTTTGGAATGGATATAAATCAACTGATTGATATTGACCGTGAGCATGTGTGGCATCCCTATACTTCCATGCATAAGCCGCTGCCTGTTTACCCGGTTGAAAGGGCGGAATCCTGCACTATTTATCTTAAGGATGGTCGAGCGTTAACGGATGGCATGTCATCGTGGTGGGCGGCTGTTCACGGCTATAATCATCCGGTTTTAAATGCGGCTGTTGAGAAGCAGTTAAAAAGTATGTCGCATGTAATGTTTGGTGGATTGACGCATGCGCCGGCCGTTGAGCTGGCTTCCCGCCTGGTTGCTCTTACGCCACCGGTTTTACAAAAGGTGTTTTTTTGTGATTCGGGCTCGGTAGCCGTTGAAGTGGCCATGAAGCTGGCGCTGCAGTATTGGATAGCACAAGGACAGAGCGAGAAGTCGAAGTTTGCCACAATACGTTCCGGCTATCACGGCGATACCTGGAATGCCATGTCGGTTTGCGATCCCGAAACGGGAATGCACCACATCTTCAGTAAAGCGTTGCCGGTGCATTTCTTTGCAACTCAGCCAAGGTGTCCGTTTGGTTCATCTGCTATTCAGCCCGATGTAGAGGCGGTACATGCCATTTTGCAAAAACATCACAACGAAATTGCTGCCTTCATTCTGGAGCCAATTGTACAAGGGGCTGGGGGGATGTGGTTTTATTCCGCTGACTACTTACGTGAGTTGAGGTCGCTGTGTAATCGTTACAATGTGTTGCTCATTGCCGATGAAATTGCTTCCGGCTTCGGGCGTACAGGCAAGCTCTTTGCTTGTGAGCATGCTGATATCACACCTGATATTATGTGCTTAGGTAAGGCCATTACAGGCGGCTATATGAGCTTTGCTGCTACTTTAACCACCAATCTGGTGGCTGAAACCATCAGTAATGGTCAGCCGGGCGTGTTTATGCACGGGCCCACTTTTATGGGTAATCCCTTGGCTTGTGCGGTAGCCAATGCAAGTATTGATTTACTAATGAAGCCGAACTGGGAGCAGAAAGTGCAGCACATAGAAGCGCAACTTCAAAAGGGTCTGAGTCCTTGCCGGCAATTACATAATGTGAAAGAGGTGCGTTGCTTAGGGGCGATTGGTGTAGTGGAGCTGCATCAGCCGGTTGATATGGCGGTTGTGCAACAACGTTTTGTGGAGCTGGGTGTGTGGGTTCGTCCCTTTGGGCAAAATGTTTATCTCATGCCCCCTTTCATTATCTGTGATGATGAATTGGAAAAGCTATGTTCTGCAGTTTATCAGGTCGTTAAAGAGGAGGGAGCGCAATGACTTATGAAGAACAACTGGCCGGATTAGAGGAGGCCGGGGCGTTACGTGAGTTAAGAGATGTGGAGCCGTTGAGCGGTGCGTACTGTCGTTATAGCAATCAGAAATTATTCAACCTTACGTCCAATGATTATTTGGGATTGGCCAATGATGGGTGGCTCAGGCAGTTCTTTTATCATCAGCAGGAAGAAGGGGGGAGGTTTCATTTTGGAGCCTCTTCATCGCGTTTGTTAACGGGCAATACAACGCTGTATGATGAGGTAGAGTACTTGTTGAAAAGTAACTACCAGGCTGAAGCGGCTTTGTTTTTCAACAGTGGCTATCATGCCAATATGGGGATTTTGCCGGCTTTGGCCGACAAGCAGGACTTACTCCTGTCTGATAAACTGTGTCATGCCAGCCTGATTGATGGCATTCGCTTGAGTAACGCGGAGCATGTACGCTACCGACATCTCGATTATGAGCAGCTGGAAGCCATCTTAGCGAAGCGACGACATCTCTATCAGCGGGTTTTTATCGTCACCGAGTCGGTGTTTAGCATGGATGGCGATATGGCCGATTTACAACAGCTTGCGGCAATTAAAGAGCGCTACGATTGTACTTTGTATGTCGATGAAGCCCATGCGGTAGGAGTATTGGGCGATAAGGGTTTGGGGTTGTGTGAGGTGCAGCAGGTAAGCCATCGCATTGATATTATTGTGGGTACCTTGGGTAAGGCTTATGCCTCGGTGGGTGCTTTTGCTGTTGTAAGCAGTGTCATAAAGCGGCTGTTGGTGAATAAGTCGCGCACCTTAATCTATACCACCGCTTTGCCACCAATAAATATGGCATGGACGAAGTTTATCATTGAGCGGATGGCCGGGTTTAATGAGCAACGTAAGCGCTTGAAGAGTCTGTCTGTGTTTATGCGCGAGGCTTTGCTCCAAAAGGGGTATCCGGTGCATCAAAGTCACATTATGCCTGTTCTGTTGGGGGCTAATAAAGTGGCGGTGCAATTGGCCGAACACCTGCAAAAGGAGGGCTATTTGGTTTTTCCCATTCGTCCGCCAACGGTGCCGCTAAATACCGCAAGATTGCGTATCTCATTAACATCAACGATGGAGCAGGCCGATTTGGAAAGCTTTTTACAACATATCCCTTACAATCAAAATCAATGAAATATACCTGGTTACATAAGAATTATGTGGAAAGGCTGATCCTGTTTTTTAACGGATGGAGTTGCGATGAACAGCCCTTTAGAACCATTGGTGATGGTGGAAATGATGTGCTGATGGTCTATGATTATCGCGATTTAGCCTTGCCAAACCAGGTGATTGAAGCCATGGAACAGTATCAAAGTGTTTCAGTGGTCGCCTGGTCTTTTGGGGTTTGGGTGGCTCAGGTGGCGCTGGGGTCACTTAAATATAAGCTGGAGCGCACCATAGCGGTGAATGGCACAGGAGCGCCTGTTGATAAGGCTTTGGGTATTCCGGCGCCAATAGCAATGGGTACCTTATCGGGTCTGAATGACAGAAACCTGCAAAAGTTTCAGCGGCGCATGTTTTGCACAAAGGAGCATTGGGCACTGTTCAGAGCCAATCAACCGGTTCGACCGCTGGATGAAGTGAAAGATGAGCTGTTTCTGCTTTTGCAGCATGTGAAAGTGCAGAATCTAACAGGTGATTTTTACGATACGGCTCTTATTGGTTCTTGTGATCTGATATTTCCTGCGGCTAATCAGCATCGTTATTGGAAAGACCGGGCCGCAATCATTGAATTGGAACAAGGCCATTTTTGCTTTTATGAATTTGAGAGCTGGGAGCAAATCATTCATTTAACAACCTGATATGATAAAGGAAATATTAAAAGTCACGCCACCGATTGATAAAAACTTACTTAAGAAACGTTTCGGGGCGGCTTCATCGACTTACGGTGAACATGCAAAAGTTCAGCAGCGCATGGCCGTTCGTTTGGTCGAAATGGCACAAATGTACTTGTCGGCTAAGCAAGGTCGGGTACTGGAGTTTGGCTGTGGAACCGGCTTATTAACTCAACAAATTATAAAGCATTTTTCAGTAGGTCATTATGTCATCAACGATTTGGTTGGTGATGTCAGTGGCTTGGTTCATACCATCCTCAAGAATAGAGTTACAAAGCAGCAGTTTATTGCCGGAGATGTTGAGTGCCTCGATTTGCCAGATGCATTGGATAGTATCTGGTCGGGTGCAACCATTCAGTGGATAAACCAATTGCAGCCGTTTTTTTATAAACTATCTCAGCATCTGAAGCCCGGAGCTTATTTGCTTGTGTCGTCATTTGGGCCCAATAACTACAAGGAGATAAAAGCCACAACCGGCAATGGAATCGCTTATGAAACAAAGGAGCAGTTGATTTCTGCGGCAAGCAGTGGTTTTGAACTGATAGCTTTTGAGGAGTGGCAGGAGCAGTTGTGGTTTAACAGTCCGCTGGAGGTGTTAAAGCACATGCGCAGCACCGGCGTAAATGGTGTTTCTGCGTGTTCCTGGACCAAGGGTAAAATGAATGCCTTCTGTAATTCCTACAGCCAATGGGCTCAATCTGATGGGTATCCGCTCACCTATCATCCTTATTTAATGGTATTCAAAAAGAACTAAATATGTCAACTTACTTTATAACAGCCATCGATACGGATGCCGGAAAAACTGTGGTGACCGGCTTACTGGCAAAATACATTAAAGCGCTTAGACGCGATGTTATCACCATGAAACTGTCGCAAACCGGGTGTGAAAAGTTGTCCGATGATATTGTGGTGCATCGGCAGATAATGCGAGTGGAGCTTAGTGAAGATGATAAGAGCGGTTTGACCTGTCCTTATTTATTTCCATTTCCGGCCAGTCCGCACTTGGCTGCAGCAATGGAAAACAAACGTATTTCAGAAAAGGTATTGATGAACGCCCTTGAAGCTCTTGAAATGAAACATGAACATGTACTTGTTGAAGGCTTGGGCGGGCTAATGGTGCCTATTAATGACGAATTGCTGGTGGCCGACTTTATTCAGAAGTATAATTTCCCTGTTATATTGGTTACTTCGGGGCGGTTAGGCTCTATCAATCATACCCTATTGACTTTAGAAGCCTTAAAGGCACGGAATATTCCTGTTTATGGTGTTATTTATAATCACTACCCGCTTACGGCAAGCGAAATTACAGCCGATTCAGCATTGGTGATTAAATCATATCTGCAAGGTTACTATCCTGCGGCATTGTGGGGCGAAGTGCCGGTTATGGAAGGTGATTTTTGTAATAGTAATGCGCTATTGAAGGAGGCTTGGTTTCAGTAGAATTCCTTGGGCACAAGTTGTTGGTGTGAAAGTTATTAGAATCAGTGGTGTTTATTTTTTTATATGTTTTATGCTGTATATTTCTTTCTTTTTTGCTAACTTTTAAAAGCTAATGATTAAAACCGAACACTATGAAAGGGGGACACATCAACTTAATAGATCTCGATTTTGAGTATAAGATATGGAAGAATCGAATAGAGCTTTTTATTAATGAGATACAGATTTTAAAGAATAGAAATGAAGAGGTTAAGAATGAGGACTTTATAGGTGAGCTGAATACCGTGGAGCTAATGGTATTGGATGAGCACAGCGATCAGCTTAAAAAGTTATCCAATCGGATTAAGGTGCAGGAGCACGAACTACAGTTTTACAACAAAGATTTTCCCATTACGCAGGGTCATCAGTACTTTGTGGAACATGAGGCCTTGCGGCAAAAGATGGAGAATATATCAAAGTTGCATTTTCGCCGGGTGGCCGATCTAATCAATGCTTTGGGCATCTAGCCAAGGGCTTCGTATTTACCGGGCTCAGAAAAATGGCTTTTCCACATTTTTCCTTTCCTTTGCACAAAAAATAATCTCATGTACAAAGATTTCAAAACGCGCATAAAAGTAAAAGCCGAAATGGAAGATGCCTTTGCGGCATTTATCAACCCCTTTACAATAGAGCTATGGAGTGGCTATCCTGCTGTGATGAGCAAAACGCCGGGTACCGAGTTCTCTTTATGGGAAGGTGACATTGTGGGGCAAGTTTTGGAAGTGGAAGAGGAGAAGAAGATTGTGCAGGAGTGGTATTTTGGCGAGCAGGATGAGCCGTCCATTGTTACCCTTAAGTTTTTCCCCCAGAGTGGGGGGCGTGTGCAAATTGATCTGCTGCACACCAATATTCCCGAAGAGGCTTATGAGGATATTGTTGAGGGATGGAATGATTATTACCTGGGTGCCATTAAAACGTTTTTAGAGCTGGAGTAGCGTTTTTTGCTCAAAGGGGTATTCATAGCACCTTATACCCCTTCCTATGATTGTGTTTTTCCGGTCGGGTAGCACAGCTTTTATCCTATTTTCATAAAGTTTAACCAAAGCTGTTTTGCAACATGCATGGGCATGATAAGGATCAATTGGTCGGCATTTGAGGTGACTTATCTTTGCGGCAAATAAGTTTATATCCGCAACATGATAGCCATGTCGCCAATTAGTAGCATCATGATAAGTTTACAAGGCAGTGTACATGCCATTTTTTTTAGTCCCGCCCGTTCAACCAAAAAAATTGTTGAAGCCATAGCCGGTGGTATTTCTCATGAGGTTACACAACATGATATCACACAAGGTATGCACAATGCTATTTTGCTCAGCCGGCACGATATTGTGGTGGTGGGTGTACCCGCTTTTTCCGGCAGTGTACCACCTTTAGCCGCTCAATACTTGTCGAAGCTAAAGGGAAATGGAGCGAGAGCCATTATCGCCTGTGCCTATGGGAACTGTCACTACGAGAATACGCTTGCCGAGCTAAATAATATTTGTGTGGATGTTGGCTTAATACCCATCAGTTCAGGTGCTTTTGTGTCACGGCACTCGATGTTTCCTGAGTTGGGTAAAGGCCGGCCCGATCAGCGTGATTTGGATAATGCCCGTCAGTTTGGCAAAAAAAGCGTGATGCATTCGCGCATTGCAAAAGGAGAATCATTAAGTATAAGAGAGAATAAAGCCCGACGGGGACAGGGAATGGTTCCGTCAGTGGTGAAAGCTACAGCCGATTGTAACTACTGTGGTCGTTGCGTTCAGGCTTGTCCCAGTAGTGCCATCGCTATTGATAATCCCCGTAAGACAGATAAGAAATTATGTATCTCGTGCACACGCTGTATTGATGTGTGCCCCTATGGTGCCCGTAAGTTTAGCGGACTGATGTATTTGATTACCCAAAAGCGAATGGTAAACAAGAATAAAGAACGCAAGGAAAACGAGATATACCTTCCATTGTAATGGCTGACAGAAGCGTAGTAAATCGCCACGGTGAAGTGTTTAAAAGCTGCATTTGACCAATGACAGAAATCATTGATTTATGGAAATGATGGAGGTTAATTCGCAGCCTCAAAAAGGTCGTAGTGCTAAAGGTTAAAATTAATAAGTAGGACGATTAAGAAAGCCGGCTATACGACATATATACAGCCCGAAGCAATTTGTTTCGGGCTGTTTCGTGCACTCCTTAGTCGATGGCTATTTTAACAACAATTTTTTCTACGGCAGCGGGTGTGTCAATGCTAATGCCCGGCGCATGCATGTCTTCGGGGTAAAGCAGGCAAGCCATGCCGGCACTCATTTTGATGTTGGAGTAGTCCGCCACTTGGGCGAAGTGCAGGTCGCTGGATGCATCATAAGTTCCTGCTTTTACAACGCGACTGATGGGGGCAACAAGTATTTGCTCAATTCCCTGATGGATATACTGCATGTCAATATACTGACGATGACCCTCCATCTTTGCCTCGCCAGCATCTTTCGTTTCATATTTCTGAAAAATAGCGAAGACATCACGACCCTGAATCTCAACTTCCAAAGGATTGCCGGGCGTAACTTTGGCAAACAGTTTATCAAGATCTGTTTGTTCAAGATAATTTATTGCTGATTTAAATTTTCCGGGGTCGGATTGTTTGTGTAAATCCGACAGTGTTCCTATTATAGCCATATTCTTATGTGTTTATGTGGTTTTTATAAATGTACGCTTTTTCAATTAAAAGTGGTAGAGGAGAGATGCACGAAATCTGTTTTATCGAAAAAGAAATTGGAGGATGGTGCGATTTTTGTTATTATCGCATAAATCAAAATATTGTGTTATGCGTAGGTATTTTGTAATTGTACTATTTGCTTTTGGTCTGTTGGGGCTTAGCGCTCAGGAAAATAGGATCAATGATGTTAATAGCAAGCTTGGCCTCAGTAAAGAAGAGTTACCCGGTGATAGTCTTAAGATGGCGGAATTCGGCATTATGGTGGGGCTCAGTGCTTTTTCTGATTTTGACGGTATGTACGGTTTTAATACTTATGTAGCACCCCATTGGTCGCTCATGCCCTTTAAAAAGATACAAATCGATGTGCTTCCCTATTTGGGGCGCACGAGCTTTTATAATTTGCCCGCCTGGGGTCAGGTGGATGCCACGCAGCTCACCTTGGATGCTTCCATGTTACAGATTGGCGTGTATGCACAGGCCAACTACTTGCTTACCGAAAAGTGGTATGTGGGTGCTTCTGTATTCCTGGATAGGCACATTCCCGAAAGTTCAGCATCGCCTTTGCAAGGATTTAATAATTATGGTGCCTCCGGTCATGTGGGCTATCGCTTTACCGAATCATTCAGCGCTCAGCTGTCATTGGGTGTTAGTAAATACCAGGGACTGGCAATGCCTAGCCCCGGTTTCATCCCCATGATGCATCCCCGTAATCCTTATAACCGCTTCCAATAGCCGGACTAAAGACACTTATCTCTTCTGCCATGCTTATTGGATGAGGAAATGCGTAGGAAGTACGTTTTGTATTAATTATGCATTTACGCAACGGTTCTTTATAAATGTTTTATGATAAAGAACCATTCCATATACCACATCGAAAGCACTTCTGGTCATCTGATAAGTCATTACCTATAATTCTATCATTTGATCTTTTTTAGTTTGTGCATCCACCACTGTGATCGCCGCCATATCAACAATTTCGCGCACTGAGCATTGCTGTTGTAACACATGTATGGGTTTGCGAATGCCCAGTAGGATGGGGCCAATAATCTCTACCTGTCCCAGTTCATGCATCATTTTGTAGGCTATGTTACCCGAACTTAAGTTGGGAAAGATAATGGTGTTAACTTCTTTATCTCCCAACTTACAGAAGGGGAAGCTTTCTGCTCTTAGCTTTGCATTGAAGGCATAATTGGCCTGCATCTCACCATCCACAATCAGATCGGGATAGTTATTGTGCAGGTAATCCACGGCCTGGCGCACACGTAGGGGACTACCCTGCCGTGTCGATCCAAAGTTAGAATAGGAAACCAGCGCTACCACCGGGTCAATATTAAACTTTTTCACCTCATTAACAGTAAGCAGTGTGGTGTCGGCCAGCGTGCGAAACGAGGGTTCATAATTGACGGTTGTATCCGCGAAGAAGTAGGGGCCTTTTTTGGTCATGACAATGTACATGCCGGCAATATGATTCAGCGTGTTGTTGGTACCTGCAATCTGTAAAGCCGGTCGTATAGTCTCTGCATATTTATTGGAGAACCCTCCGAGAAAACCATCGGCTTCCCCTGTTTGCACCATCATGATACCAAAATAATTTCGATCCAGCATCTGGTAACGTGCTCGTTCTTTGTTCAGCCCCTTGCGCTGTCGTTTTGCATACAATAGCCCGGCATATTCATCCCGTTTATTTTCCAGCTCCGGAGTTTTATTGTCGATAATGGGTAATCCCTCTATGTCTATGTTGTTTTCGGCTGCTAGGGCCTCAATTTTTTGTTTGTTTCCCAAAAGTATGGGATGGGCAATTTTCTGTGTCCGCACTACTTCAATAGCTTTCAGAACCTTAAAATTGTCGGCATCGGAGAATACGATACGTTTGGCATCAGCCCTGGCTCGTGTTCGAATATCGCGCACCAGTTTATTGTATAGCCCCATGCGCTTCATCAGGTCAATTTTATAACGCTCCCAATCGGTTATGTCAAGTCGTGCCACCCCTGTTTCCATGGCCGCTTTGGCTACGGCCGGTGCTACCTCAGTAATAAGTCGCGGATCCAAAGGCTTGGGAATGATATAGTCCCTTCCAAAAATCAGGTTCTGACTCTTGTAAGCTGCATTTACCTGATCCGGAACTTCTTTCTTGGCCAGGTTGGCCAGGGCATATACAGCGGCTTTTTTCATGTCCTCATTAATAGCTTTGGCCCGCACATCCAGGGCGCCCCTGAAGATAAAGGGAAAGCCTAATACATTATTCACCTGGTTGGGGTAGTCCGAGCGTCCCGTGGCAACAATTACATCGGGTCGCGCTCCAATGGCTGCTTCATAGCTGATCTCGGGCACCGGGTTGGCCAGGGCAAACACAATAGGGTTGTCGGCCATCTGCTGTACCATTTCCTGACTTAATACATTGCCTTTGGATAAGCCCAGAAACATATCAGCACCCTGGATGACCTGATCAATACGGTTGAGGTGGCTATCTTGTGCAAACTCACGCTTGTATTTGTTCAGGTCGTTTCTTTGATGGGTTATTAATCCTTTGCTGTCCAGCATCCATAGGTTATTGAGTTTAACGCCCAGACTAATGTATAGTTTCGAGCACATAATGGCTGATGCGCCCGCTCCATTAACTACAATTTTCATGTCCTCAATGTGCTTGCCTGTTATCTCAATGGCGTTGAGTAATCCGGCGGCCGATATGATGGCTGTTCCATGCTGATCATCGTGAAATACTGGTATATCAAGGGCTTCCTGTAATTGTGTTTCTATTTCAAAACATTCGGGAGCCTTGATGTCTTCCAGATTAATACCACCAAAGGTAGGCGCAATGGCTTTTACAACCGTAACCATTTCATCAACCTTTTTGGTATTTACCTCAATGTCAAATACGTCCACATCAGCAAATACCTTAAATAAAAGGCCTTTGCCTTCCATCACCGGCTTGCCGGCAGTGGCTCCTATATCTCCGAGTCCCAGCACCGCCGTACCATTGGATATAACGCCCACCAGGTTGCCTTTAGCCGTATATCGATAGGCATCGTCTGCATTCTTTTCAATCTCTTTGCAGGGTTCGGCAACGCCCGGTGAGTAGGCGAGGGATAAATCCAGCTGGGAGCTGTAGGGTTTGGTGGGAATTACCTCAATTTTTCCGGGGCGTCCGTTTTCGTGGTAATGAAGGGCATCTTCTCTAGTAGTAGACATGCGGTTTTGTTTTTAATTGATTGTGGGTGTTGATTATTTTTCGTCGCTAGATGTTGCGAAACATCGTGGTTTGATAAATAAAATGCACCCTGTAAGGTAGTTAAAAGCAAGATTAAAATCCAGCCAGTATTATGTAGTAAGTTCTGAAAGTTCCATTTTTATTTAGCATTTAGGGAGCGGTTCTTTATAAGCATCCTACGGTAGAGAACCGTTCCCTAAAACTTGGATATATCCATATCGGTAGAAATGAGTGTGTATTAATAAAAAAACACTTTTATGTGGAATTGGATCTGTTAATTTGAGAAATAGAATGGATTTGAATAATTAAGTCGCGATGCTCATAACAAATGATTAACTTTGCCACCTGTAATTAGTAAGCTGCTGGTTACAATATGTTTTAAACAATTGAATTATACTTCCACAACAGTGGTTAAATAAATAGCTATGTCAGTTGCTCAGGAAAGAAGAAAAAAAGTTACCACTCATGTGCTGAGTGAGATGAAGATGCGAGATGAAAAGATAGCCATGCTAACATCGTATGATTATTCTCTTGCGAAGATTGTAGATCATGCCGGTATTGATGTCATATTGGTAGGTGACTCGGCATCCAATGTGATGGCAGGTTGGGAAACTACCTTGCCCATTACCCTGGATCAGATGATTTATCATGGTGCCTCGGTGGTGCGGGCGGTTCAGCGCTCTTTGGTGGTAGTGGACATGCCTTTTGGTACTTACCAGGGCAACTCCAAGGAGGCACTTACTTCAGCCATTCGTATTATGAAAGAAACAGCGGCCGATGCGGTGAAGCTGGAAGGTGGTGCTGAAATTATAGAATCCATACAACGTATATTATCGGCTGGTATACCGGTGATGGGTCACTTGGGTCTTACGCCACAGTCAATTCATAAGTTTGGTACTTACACGGTGCGTGCTAAGCAAGAGGAAGAGGCTAAGAAGCTGATTGAAGATGCTCACTTGCTTGAGGAGACAGGTTGTTTTGCTATTGTGCTGGAAAAGATACCGGCCTCATTAGCCGGTCAGGTGGCCAAAGAGGTGAAAATCCCCATTATTGGTATTGGTGCCGGTCATCAGGTAGATGGTCAGGTGTTGGTGTTGCACGATATGTTAGGCATTAACCAGGAGTTCTCCCCGCGTTTCCTACGTCGTTATCACAATCTGTTTGCCGAAATTAAAGGTGCCGTGGGTAATTACATCGAAGATGTGAAAAATGTAGATTTCCCCAATGAGCGCGAGCAATACTAAAAGAAGGGGAGAAGGGAGTGCTGATTAATGAGCGTGGCGCAGAATATTGCAGCTCTAATAATAAAATAAATAAATTAAAGTTGTGAAACGCTAATTGCTGGCGGCTAACAGCGAAAGGCTAAAAAAAGAATGAAGAAACTGGATATATTATACGAAGACAATCACATTATTGCGGTTAATAAGTCGGCATCGGATATTGTGCAGGGCGATAAAACCGGCGATGAGACGCTCAGCGACCGGGTGAAAGCTTATATCAAAAAGAAGTACAATAAACCGGGAGAGGTGTTTTTAGGCGTGGTGCATCGTCTCGATCGTCCCGTAAGTGGTGTGGTGCTGTTTGCCCGCACAAGTAAGGCTTTGAGTCGCCTGAATAAAATGTTTCAGGAAAAGACGGTAAAAAAGACCTATTGGGCACTTGTGGCAGAGCTGCCCGAGAGTGATAGTGGTCGCTTGGTACATCATATCCTGAAGAACTCTGAGAAGAATAAGTCTTATGCCTTTCCCAAGCCACGAAGTGGTAGCAAGGAAGCCATTCTTAACTATCGGTTGGTTTCGGGTCTTAAGAATTATTACTTACTAGAGGTGGATCTGGAAACGGGTCGTCACCATCAGATACGCTGTCAGTTGGCCAAGATTGGTTGCCCCATACGCGGAGACTTGAAATATGGTTTCCCGCGATCGAATAAAGACGGTAGCATATCGTTGCATGCCCGCAAAATAGAATTTGTACACCCCGTTAAACAAGAGCCCATATGCATTGTGGCGCCTACTCCACCGACTGAAAACCTGTGGAAGGAGTTTCGCAATGTGCAGGAACAGTAGGAGGGATTGAAAAGAGCATAAGGAGGGTATTCAGTGTTTTGAGCATGGAATACCCTCTTCTTCTTTATCAGATCAATTCTTTTCCTTCGAAGGTTAGCGGTAACAGGTCTTTACAGCTTTTTAGTTTGTTGATGGCTTGCTTTCCTACAAGCAATATATCGTAGGCCGCACCAAAGCGCAGCTCAGTCTGTAACATTACTTGGCGGCAGGCACCACAAGGGGCCACGGGTGTTTCGATAAAACCATTGGCATTGCTGGCGGCAATAGCTATCGCCTTAACGGGTGTATCCGGGTATTGTGCATTGGCGTAAAACAGCGCCACACGCTCGGCACACAGTCCGGAAGGATAAGCGGCATTTTCCTGATTGCTGCCGGTTATTACCTTACCATTTTCAAGGAGTACAGCAGCGCCTACGCGAAATTTGGAGAATGGTGCGTAAGCTGTTTTGCAGGCTTCTTCTGCCGCCTGGGTAAGGTCTTGTTCATAGGGCATGAGTTCAGCCGCTGATTCGTAGACCTCTATGGGTACATTAATACTGATTTTCTTCATTTGCTTTACCTTCAAAGTATCAAATGCATTTTAATTGTTACGATTCACTGATGTGCTACTGTCGTATAGTGCATTTTTTTATTTGGATTTATACTGGAAAGATAGTAAAAATGAAATTATGAAACGAAACCATGAGCGCTTAGCATAACTTCTTTGCCTACTAAGCGCTCGTGATATTTGTATCGGTAGGGATCTATTTAGGTTCACTTAGCGAGAAGCGTACCAGGCGCAGTGGAACACCATTGGCTTCCTTTAATATTTGTAAACCATAAAGATAGCCTTTGTGAAACACTAGTTTATCAGGATTGATCTGTAATTCATAATCGTTGCAGGCAAAGCTGCTTTGACATATAAATTCGCCGCCATTTTTATAGACCCAAACATTGAATCTATTGGCATTTTCATTCTCCGGGAAATCAAAAAACAGCAGGTTATCATCCGAGTCTTTAATCACCGTGGCAAAATACGGCTTTTTAATGGGCTCACTAATCTTGTTGTAATCATCCAACATGGCCTCAATAAAGTATTGATGTGCGGCCCGGCTTTCGTCCTCATTTACCCAATCAAAGGCGGCAAAGCGGAGTGGATTCATACCTTTGTATCGGTCTATGGCTTTTTGCTGTATCTTCTTTTGTTCCTCAGCGCTGATTTCTCCGCTCAGCAGGTTCATTTTCTTTTTGCTCAGTAAGTTGCCTTCTAAATCGAAGGTTTGCAGTTCGCCATTGCTGGGGTTGGCAATAATCAGACGCTTATTAATACATGCAAGCTTCGGGCGTGCCTTGATGCCCATCGCCCTTGTGAACGGCATTGTTGAGCATGAAACAGCTCCCTGTTTTTTAAAGGTGTAGCTGTAGTGAAAGGTTTGCGTGTTGGATCCGCCCCAGCTGCGGGGCGTGTCCCGATCGGTGAAGTGCTCCCATATGACTTGTTCTTCGTTGGTTTCGTAATCAACAATAGCTACAAAATCCCTGAATTTCTTCGCCCAGATAACCCATCCTACCACAGCAATTTTTCCGTTGGGCAGGGGAATCATCTGACTCGTCATATAGTCGAGTTTTAAAGTCTTTTTGTAATTGCCCTCCAAATCGAGGCAGCGCATATTACCCATGTTGTCTAATCCTGTAAAGAAAGTGTTACCGTTAATGACACCACTGATATGGGTTGTTTTTTTAAATCGATTGCCACTGCTGTTAATAATGCCAAATTCCGTTTGATAGGTACCATCCGGTGTAAATTTCGTGTAATAATTACGATAGGCATGATTGACCACAGCAGAGCCATTCGGCGTGATGATCAAGGATTTTCTAATGCCCATGGGCTTGCTGTGTACTGTGTCGTAATATGTCTCAAAAACTTTGTTCCAGTCATTGTTATTGGCATAGTTATCATCCGGTGTCAGCTTAACCGTGCCTCTTTTGTAAATATCGATGAGGTTTTGTGCATGGATGCTTGTTAGCATCATGGCAAATAGTAAGCTTAGGCTCAATGTTTTCATATTGAAGTGTTTAATAGGGTTATAACCGAATTGTATTATAGGCCATTAAAGATTAGTACTTTGTCTCATCAAGAAATATGGTATTGCCGTGTGGGTCAATTAGCTGCATAGTAAAGTCCTGCTGGCTTATGGGTTTGTTCGCATCCACCTTGAAATCAATCGTTTGGTACAGAAAATAGTCATAGGCGTTAGGGGCTTTGTGAAAATGGTTGAGGGCAAGCAGTATGACCACGATGGAAGCCACCGCACTGAACCATTTGATGCCCTGCCGTAAAATGCGTTTCGGCGCTTTAGGTTTAACGAAGGGGGGCATGGCTGGCGCTTCCCTCTGTTGGGTTAGTGGGCTGTTCAGTAGGTTCTTAATTTGCTGCGATCGTTTAAGATAATGTTCAACGCTTGTGCTGCAAACCGCACAGGTTTGCAGATGTGCTCGAACGGCCTCCTCCTCCTCTGCGCTACATTCCTTGTCGATGTAGGTCTGTATTATGGCTTCATCAAAACATTTCATTGTACTCCTCCTTTAATACTTTTTCCAGTTTCTTAAGTGTTCTCGACAGGGTTTTGCCCACTGAATTTAATGGAATACCCGTGGCCAGTGCTAATTCTTTATAGGATAAATCTTCGCTGTATAAAATTGCCAGTAAGCGCTCCTTATCATTAAGGATGTTCAGTGCTTGATCTAGCCACGCTCTCGTTTCTTTCTGTTCGTGTGCCAACTGATAGTCGCATGTTGGTTTCAGGTTTTCCAATTGGCAGAACTTACTTTGCTGCTTCAGGTAATCGATGCATTTGTAGTAAGTGGCACGATAGAGCCAGGCCCCGGGTTGCTCTATTACGTCAGCATCTTTACGTCGTTCATACAGGCTTAAAAATACTTCCTGAACAATATCCTTGACTATACCGGATTGACCAAGCAACTTGGTGGCTAGGCGGTGTGTGCCTGCGTAGTGTTTGGTGTATATGGTTTCAAATGGTGTCAAATCTATTGCCTTTTGTATATATGTCTGTTAAAGATGGCAATTTGTGACAAAGGGGAGAATGTTTTTTATTGATTGTAGGGTAGGACTGAATAAAAGAAAGTTTTGTGCGAAGCATGGGGGTGTAAACAATGCTGAAACAATGCTGAAAAATTTCAGCTGATTCACAGGCTTCAGATTCGTATTTGGGCATAAAAAAAAGGAGACCCACTTGGTCTCCTTAATATCTTAGCTTAATTACTAATTAAGCGTTGGTTGCTTTTTTTACAATCGCTTTGAAAGCTTCCGGGTGGTTCATGGCCAGGTCAGCCAAAACCTTACGGTTGATTTCAATGTTTTGAGCGTGCAGCATACCCATTAATTTGCTGTATGATACACCTTCTAAGCGAGCAGCGGCGTTAATACGCTGAATCCACAATGCTCTGAAGTTGCTCTTCTTCTTTTTTCTATCGCGGTATGCGTATGATAAACCTTTTTCGTAGGCGTTTTTAGCAACGGTCCATACGTTTTTTCTACGTCCAAAGTATCCTTTGGTTTGCTTTAATAGCTTTCTGCGTCGTTCTCTTGACGCCACATGATTGACTGATCTTGGCATTTTAAAATCATTTTCGAATGGTTAGCGCCCCCTTTGGGAATCTTTCTCAGCTAAGTCACTCGGGTTAAAAAAAATCGTTTCTTTCTCTGCTCGAAATTCGAATTACTTCATGTTCAGTAACAGCTTGATGTTTGTTTCATCCGCTTTGTGAACAGTGCCAGCATAGGTCAAATTTCTCTTCTGCTTTGTAGTCTTTTTCGTTAAGATGTGACTCTTAAAAGCATGCTTCCGCTTGATTTTCCCGCTTCCAGTGATGGTAAAACGCTTTTTAGCACTGGAATTTGTCTTCATTTTTGGCATTATTCCTATCTATTTAGTTATAAAAAATAAGCTATTTCTTCTTAGCACTGGCTTTGGGCGCAATAAACATAGTCATGCGCTTGCCTTCTAATTTAGGAAGCTGTTCTACTTTACCAAGTTCCTCTAAGTCCTGTGCAAAGCGAAGCAATAGAATTTCACCTTTATCTTTAAATAGTATAGAACGTCCTTTAAAGAATACAAAGGCCTTTACTTTGGCACCTTCATTTAAGAATTTCTCGGCATGTTTTAGCTTGAACTGATAATCATGATCATCTGTGTTAGGCCCAAAGCGAATTTCCTTTACTACTACCTTCACTGCTTTTGCCTTCAGCTCTTTTTGCTTGCGCTTCTGCTGGTACAGGAATTTTTGATAATCCGTTATCTTACAGACAGGCGGATCGGCATTCGGTGAAATCTCCACCAAATCGAGATCCATATCATCAGCCATTTTAATGGCTTCCACTGTTGGGTACACGCCTGGGTTCTCAATGTTATCGCCTACCAGTCTTACCTGGGGAACCCGTATGTATCGATTAATTCTGTGAGCAGGCTCCTTTTTTACAGGGCGTACCTGCCTTCTGTTTGGTCTAGCTATAGTTAAACCCTCCTTTAATTAATTAGTACTACTTTTCAATCTCAGAAAGCATATTTTCTACTTCCTGTGTAATAAAATCTACAAAATCGTGTTGTGTCATGGCGCCTTTATCCCCTTCTCCCTGCTTACGAACGGCAACTTTGCCTTCTTCGGCTTCCTTTTCACCTACAATTAACAGGTAGGGAATGCGCTTTAACTCGTTGTCCCTTATTTTCTTACCGATCTTCTCATTACGGTCATCTAGGACGGCACGAATATCGGAATTATTTAGGAATTTTAAAACTTTTTCAGCGTATTCATTATATTTTTCGCTGATGGGCAGGATGACTACCTGCTCGGGTGTTAGCCACAATGGAAACTTACCGGCGGTGTGCTCAATTAATACTGCCACAAAGCGCTCCATACTTCCAAAGGGTGCGCGGTGAATCATTACCGGACGGTGTTTCTGGTTGTCGCTGCCAATGTATTCAAGGTCGAAGCGTTCCGGTAGGTTGTAGTCTACCTGAATCGTACCTAACTGCCACTTGCGTCCCAAGGCATCTTTCACCATAAAGTCGAGCTTAGGGCCGTAAAAAGCCGCTTCGCCATACTCCACAATGGTATTCATCCCTTTTTCTTCGCAGGCCTCAATAATGGCTTGTTCAGCTTTGTTCCAGTTGTCCTCTGTTCCGATGTATTTCGAGTGATCTTCACGATCGCGCAAGGAAACCTGTGTTACGTAATCTTTAAAGTCAAGTGCTTTAAAGATGTATAAGATGATGTCAATTACTTTTTTAAACTCATCCTTTAGCTGGTCGGGACGGCAGAACAGGTGAGCATCATCCTGCGTAAAACCTCGTACCCTAGTCAGACCGTGTAGCTCGCCACTCTGCTCGTAACGATATACCGTGCCAAATTCAGCAAAGCGGATGGGCAGATCCTTGTATGAGCGAGGCTTGGTTTTATATATCTCGCAGTGGTGCGGACAGTTCATGGGTTTGAGTAGGAATTCTTCGCCCTCGGCCGGTGTGTTAATGGGCTGAAACGAATCCTTGCCATACTTGGCATAGTGTCCCGATGTAACATACAACTCTTTATTGCCAATATGTGGTGTAATCACGGGCTCGTAACCATATTTCACCTGTACGCGCTTCAGAAAATTCTCCAGACGTTCGCGCAGCTTGGCTCCTTTGGGTAGCCACAGCGGAAGACCTTGTCCTACTTTTTGCGAGAAGGCAAATAATTCCAGCTCTTTACCAATTTTGCGGTGATCACGTTTCTGTGCTTCTTCCAGCATCACCATGTATTCCTCCAGCATTTTGGCCTTGGGAAAGGAGATGGCATAGATACGTGTTAGCTGCTTACGTTTTTCGTCACCGCGCCAGTAGGCACCAGCCACACTTAGTAGCTTAATGGCTTTGATGGGCGCCGTTGAGGGCAAGTGCGGACCACGGCACAGATCGGTAAAATTACCTTGCTCGTAAAAGGAGATGGTACCATCTTCCAATTCACTAATGAGCTCTATTTTATACTCGTCATCTTTTTTAGTGAAATAATCCAGTGCTTCAGCTTTACTTACCTCGCGGCGCACATAAGGATGCTTCTGGCTGGCCAGTTCTTTAAACTTTTTCTCGATCTTGGGTAAGTCAGCATCTTTAATAATGGTATCGCCCGTATCGATATCGTAATAAAAACCATTTTCGATGGTGGGGCCAATGCCGAACTTCGTTCCCGGATACAATGCTTCAATGGCTTCGGCCATTAGGTGAGCCGAGGAGTGCCAAAACGCATGTTTTCCTTCCTCATCGTCCCATTTGTGCAGTTTAATGGAGGCATCGGTCGTGATCGGACGCGTTAAATCCATCAGGGTATCATTCACCGTAATCGATAAAACTTCTTTAGCCAAACGCGAACTAATGCTTTGCGCAATTTCTAAACCTGTTACGCCTGCTTCAAACTCTCTGACACTTTGGTCGGGAAAGGTAATTCTTATCATGCTACTATTGCTTAGATTTTAAAAAACATGCAAAGATACATAAAACGCCTGAAAGCAAGGGGGGCGCTGTGCTTTTTTTAACATTCTTGCGGCTAAAAATAAAATGTTGACCATTCACATTGTTTTATAGTGGTGTAATTTAGTAGTTTTGACCTAAGTGAAGAGATTGATATTTAAAGATAAATAGTTTTAAAATGAAGTATTTAAGCATTTTATTCGCCGGATTAATGATGTCGGCTGCTGTTTGTGCACAGACGCAAACGGTTACCATTGAAGATGTAACGCAAAAGGGTACTTTTTATGCCCACTCGGTAAGGGGCTTGCGTTCCATGAGCGATGGTATTCATTACACCACGCTTGAAGAGGGCAAACGCATTGTCAAATACCAGTATTCCAGTGGTAAGCAGGTCTCTGTGGTGTTTGACCTGGAAAAAGAGATGAAGGGTGAGGCGGATATTCAGTACATACAGGGTTACGAGTTTAACGATGATGAGACTAAGATTTTGGTATACACCAATGTAGAGTCTGTTTACCGACACTCTTTCAAAGCAGATTATTATGTGTATGATATTACTTATAATGAGCTGAAGCCTTTATCGGAAAACGGGAAGCAGCAGGTGGCCTCTTTTTCACCCAATGGTGAGATGGTGGCCTTCGTTCGTGATAATGACCTTTATTTAGTAAAGCTAAAATTTGGTACCGAGAGTGCCATCACCAGTGACGGTGAGCTGAATAAGGTACTGAATGGTGTGCCTGACTGGGTATATGAAGAGGAGTTTGGATTTAACAAAGCCTATGACTGGTCGCCCGATAGTAAGGAAATTGCTTTTATACGTTTTGACGAGGAGCGTGTGAAGGAGTTTGCTTTTCCAGTATATCAGGCCTCTTATCCCACACGCGACGAATATAGTGCGTATCCAGGACAATACAAATTTAAGTACCCAAAGGCGGGTGAGGACAATGCCTTGGTTAGTGTGCATGTGTTTAATATTAAAAACCGTACTACTAAAACCATGGATATTGGCGAAGAGACCGATATCTATATTCCCCGGGTGCGTTTTACTAAAACAGAGGGTAAGCTGGGTATTATTCGTATGAATCGCCATCAGAATTTCCTTGAGTTACTCATTGCTAATACAGGTTCGGGCGTTAGTGCTCCTGTGTTTAGTGACCGTAACGAACGCTATGTAGGCGAGGATGTGTTGGATAACCTTCAGTTCTTAAACGACGGCAAGCATTTTGTGTACGTGGGTGAAATGGATGGGTATAATCATATCTATCTTTATACCATGGCCGGCCGTCAGGTGCGCCAGATTACCAAGGGAAAATGGGATGTGACTGATTACCTGGGCTACAATGAAAAAACACGTATGTTTTATTATCAGGCAGCCGCTAAGTCGCCGATGCAGCGTGAAGTATATGCTATTCGCAGTGATGGCAAGAAGCTCACTAATTTTTCGACTGTGGAAGGCACAAACCGAGCGGTGTTCAGTAAGGGTTTTAAGTACTTTATCAACTACTTTTCTAATACGCAAACTCCTACACAGGTTACTTTGCACGACGGAAAAGGTCGGCAAATAAGAGTATTAGAGAATAATGAGGCGTTAAATGAGCGTATTGCTCAGTTTGAGATCAGCCCCAAGGAGTTCTTTTCATTTACAACCTCAGAAGGTATTGACCTGAACGGATGGATGGTGAAGCCGCTAAACTTTGATGCATCAAAGCAGTATCCCGTATTGATGGTGCAATACAGTGGTCCTAACTCACAACAGGTGCTGGATCGTTGGGGCATGGGTTGGGAGCAATACCTTGCCGCTGAAGGATATATGGTGGCTTGTGTTGATCCCCGTGGTACCGGCGCACGTGGTGAGGAGTTCCGAAAGTGTACTTATATGCAGCTGGGTAAGCTGGAGTCGGATGATCAGATTGAAGCAGCCAAATATCTTGGGTCGCTTGATTATGTCGATGCATCGCGTATTGGTATATGGGGGTGGAGCTATGGTGGTTTTATGTCGTCGTTGTGTTTGAGCAAATCCGATGTGTTTAAAATTGGCATTGCGGTGGCACCCGTAACCAACTGGCGCTACTATGATACGGTTTATACCGAGCGTTACATGCGTAAGCCACAGGAAAATCCCAATGGTTATGACGATAACAGCCCCATTAACCTTGCCAACGATTTAAGTGGTCGTTTATTCCTGATTCATGGTACAGCTGATGATAATGTTCACTTTCAAAATGTGATGGAATATGTGGATCGTTTGGTGCAGGCGGGTAAGCAGTTTGATATGTTTGCCTACCCCAACCGTAATCACAGTATCTATGGAGGTAATGTGCGCAATCATCTTTACAAAATGAAAGCAGACTACCTGTTCAGGAACCTGTAAGAGAACTCATAATAAAATTAAAGCCCCGGTGCACTGCCGGGGCTATTTTTATGTCTGTGAAGCCTGTTTTGGGTGCTTCTTACCAATCGGTCATATGGTTCTGAATATACTTCTTCTTTCAGTACTCCATAATTATTCACTCCAAACCCCGTTTTTAAACAGTTGGAACCATTTTTCTAAATCGCTATCGTTTTTAAGCCCTAGTGTTCTAAAAACCTCTCTGGCAAATTCGATTGGAGCAATGCCGTTTGCCGTAATAAGGTTCTTATCGGTTTCAGCCAGTTTGTTTTGGTAAGAGTTGCTTCCCTGATATTCTGGTGCTACGGCTTTTAAGTAATTCAGGTCGATGCTGGTATGATTCAGCTTATCTAAAATCCCCAATTGTCCTAAATAGACTGTTGCCCCACAGATGGCCGCAATTGTTTTTCCTTTTTCAAACAAGTCTTTTACCAGTTGGTCGGTGCTCGTGATTGCTCTTTGTTCCCATGCCGTTCCGCCCGGAAGCACTAATAAATTAATTTCGTTACTGTTGAGTTCTGTAAGTGAGGCTGAAGGTTGAACCGTCATGCCGCCCATTGACGTAATGGCCTTTCCATCTGCCGAAAAGTAAATTAAATCAAATCGTTCGTCCTTATTGATTTCCGGTGTTAAGTAAGAGATTTCCCAGTCTGAGAAGCCATCAAATAGAAACACATATACTTTCTTCTTCATGATATTTTTTGGTTTATGAATAGTCTTTTATTGATATCGAGAGCTTTGGGTGGGTGGCCGGGCGTGTATGCTGGTTACTTGCTAAGTGGCGCCCCGGTGGGCGTAAATGTTGGGTTGTCTGTTATTGCAGATACTCCGTAATTTCTTCATAAATAATGTCGGTTCGCGCTTTATAAAAATCTTTCAGCACAGCTGTGTGGCCCTGACCAAAGATGATCAGAATGCGATCGCCCGGCTCTTCAATGCAATCAATGTTGTACATGATTCTGAAATTGCGTTCCCACCATTTTGCCACTAAATTGGTTCCGACACTATTATTGGCGTCACCCATTTGATTGGTATGGTACAGGTACATATTTTTATTGCCTGCATCAAATTCATCGCTATTGAGGAGTACAAAATAATCGCTTAGGCTGCTCTCATCATAAGCTTTTTGAGAGGCCTGCAGAATAATCGTCTTCATATCAGTAATCATATTTTCCAATTGCGCCATTTGACCAGTTTCTTTCATGTAATCGGTCAGCTCCTTAAAGGGTAGAGTCATTTTATGATCGGCCGGATAAATGTGGCGATGGCCCATTTTCTTGGCCAATCGAAAGCCGATTTGTTGGCACTCGTGGATGGATAAGTCATGAGCACCTTTTAAATACAACTGGTAGAGCGAATCTGTTTGATGATCGCCGAAGGGATGCTCAACCAGTATTTTGGTAGGCTTATAGTCGCTTAGTCGATTGACAAGCTCTTTGATCTCGTTCTGCCTTTGAACAGACGCTAAATCATCTGCCTTAATAGAAATAAGATCGGATGTACCAGCAAAATGAAAGACGCCCAGTAAGGCGATCACCGATTTTTTGGTTGGCGCATCCGTCTCTATCTGGCCTTTTACCATGTAACTGGAGGCCATCAACATTATTCCTGTAATAATACTTGCTTTCTTCATGGGGTTTAGAGATTGGGGTTGGTTATTTTTTAAATAACTACATGAGGCTTAAAGCTCTGCGTTTTCATAGGCCATTGTTGGCGTTGTCTTTTTTTCTTTTCTGTGTTTGTAGAGCAAGAATCACAGCTTTTGGTCTTGGCATCCCTGCTTTGACTGATATTTCTGCAGACTGTTTATAAATATTGCCCTTAGTTAATACTTCTGGCGTACTAATAAATCTGAATCGATCCATAGTTTCACAATTGACAACAGCAACCACACCTTTAAAGCCAACTAGGACATTCTGATAGGTTTTTCCACCTACTCCTTCTGTAAAAATTAAGGTTCCACCATTGAATACCCGGGTTGAATATTTGGGTGCAATTTTAGGTAATCCGTCTTTACTAACGGTAGTATGAAAACATTATTGCGAACTTAACATTTCTTTCAAATCTTGTGTAAGCTTTGACATAACTGTAGCTTTAAATTATTCTAAATCAATTAATATATTGTTCTCAATTTTAGTTAGAATGTTCATTAGCTGTTCTTGCTCTATCTTACTTATTCCTTTAAGCGCTATATCAGAAGCTTCTTTCCAGCAATTCTGAATGTCCTCTTTTATGGCATTTCCCTTGGGTTGTAGGAATACATTGCTTTTTCGGCTATCATTTTTATCCCGTTTCTTAGTGAGGTATTCCATTTTTATCAACTTATCGACTATTCTGGTAACGTTAGCGAAGTCTTTTTTCGATTGCTTAGCTATTTCTCCAATTGATAAGCCGTTATGTTGCCATAAATAATACAGCACCACCCATTGGTCGGGCGTTACTTTCAGTTCTTTTTTTGAAAGTATTTTAAATATCTGGCGTTTCATTAGAACAGCAACGATTGAAACTCTATGATTAACTATATTTTCAAGGTTATCTTGCATCAAGTATGTTTTTGTACGATACAAATTTACAAACATTGTTTGTCACGACAAATATATCATTATATTTGTCATGACAATTAAAATGTAATACGCTAAAAACTATCTATTATGAAATGTTTTGTTACAGGGGGGTCAGGATTTGTTGGGAGTAATCTGATAAGTATGCTCATTAAGGAAAAAGCTGAAGTTTTGGCTATGGCACGGTCAGAAGAATCGGCACAAATAATTAGGGAGTTAGGAGCAACTCCAGTTTCCGTAGACATGACCGATACTGAACGGTTAGCTAAAGATCTTCAAGGCTGTTCTGTTATTTTTCATTTAGCTTCTGCAACTGATTTTCATAAAGGATATGATTATACCTATCAAATAAATGTTAAAGGAACCGAAGACCTGATTGACGCTGCAAAGAAAGCCAAGGTTCCAAAATTTATTTTTGTAAGTACAGCAGCTATTCTTCTTAGGGGGAAACCAGTTTATGACGCAGATGAAAGCCTTACATTTTCAAGCTTGCCTAAAGGGACATATTGTAAAACCAAAGTGTTGGCTGAAGAAGTTGTTTTGAAAAATAATTCTTCAGAATTTGAGACCATTATTATACGACCTCCATTGGTGTGGGGTAATGGCAGCGCAGTAAAGTTTATGATAGAGGCCTGTAAAGAAAAAAAGATGGCTTGGTTCAATCATGGCCAATACAAAATACCTGTTAGTCATGTTAAAAACCTTTGCCACGGGATTATTTTGGCATCCCAAAAGGGTAAAGCCGGTGAAATGTATTATATAATTGATAAAGAGCATGTTGTTTTCAGGAAATTCTTAATTGATATACTTGATACACAGGGTATTGAGCCTCCAAAGAAAAATATGAGCAAAGGCATGGCTATCGCGCTGGCAAAAACGATGGCCATGTTCTGGAAGATATTGAGAAAAAAGGGAACCCCACCTCTTAGTGTTGAACTAATTCATATGCAGGGCACAGAATACACGATCGTTGATAAAAAAGCCAGAAGGGAATTGGGCTATGAAGATATCGTTTCGTATACCGAGGGATTGGAAGAATTAAAAGCTGCATTATAAAAGCAGTTTGTAGATAAAAAACAATGGCATCTATTTTACTGTCTCTTTGCGAAATTACGTGAAGCCAAACACTTACTTAGGGAGATTTTAATTGGATGCCATTTTTTTGGTTTATAATGACTCTGTGTTAACTGATTCAGATAGGTTTTTTGTTTTAATCAATTCAAATTGCAACTCGTTGGGCAGTTCTGCAAACAAAGTAGGGTCAATACCTGATAAAAAGGGGAGGGGGGTAAGCACCATTTTATCAATTAAATCCTCTTGCAAAAAAGTAAGGATTGTGGCACCTCTCTGCATATTAGCGATAATTTCGCTTTTTTTACTTGCTGATTCCCGTGTTTTTGTCAAATAAATACTAATTACTTTCTTTCCTACTCGCTGTTGATTGTTGTTACAAACTGGATATTCCGGTCATGCTGACCCCCTTCTCCGGATATTGACCCCTTAGACATTGGATATGGTCAAAGAGCGTGAT